>CBDUSV010000264.1:0-4539 GCA_965369885.1 uncultured bacterium | reverse complement strand
TGGCATTCCGCAAGGCCCTTGAGATCAATGCCGACGATGCCGAGATTCACAATAGTCTCGGGGCGGCCCTTCTTGGTCTGGAACAGATTCAAGACGCGATCATTCACTTCCAACGGGCCATCGACATCGATCCCAATTTTGCCAAGGCCCATAACAACCTTGGCTGTGCCTGGCAAAAACAGGATGATACGGACAGAGCCATTGATTGTTTTCTAGCCGCGATTTCGTTGGATTCTGAATTCGCATCGGCGCACGACAATTTAGGCTTAAGCTATGCTCGTCTTGGCATGTGGAAAAAGGCGATAGCTTGTCATGAGCGCGCTTTGTCAATTGAGCCCGATTTAGAAGGTGCTGTATTTCGAAAAGCTTTATTGTTTCTGAAGCTTGAAAAATTTCATGAGGGATGGAAGCTATATCAAACCCGTCCCTCGGTTGGCCCTGAGGTCCAGGAGCTTAACCGCAAACCTTTGCCGGCAGATCTTTCCGGTGTCAAAATTTTCTTGCGGAAGAATCAGGGTCTAGGCGATGAAATTTTTTTCCTGCGCTTCGCCCCCGAACTTAAGCACCGTGGCGCCAGGATCACTTACAAAGCTAATTCAAAGATCGCGAGTATTTTAAAGCGGCTTTCTTTCCTTGATGAAATCGCCGATGAGACCGCGGCACCATCTCCGGGACAGTTGAATGTTTCCCTGGGTGATCTCCCCTATATGTTGGGATTGGCATCCGCAAAAAAATTTCCTCCGCCATATCCCCTACCCATTGAACCTCTGCATAAGTCTGCTATCGAGGCAAAACTGAAGAAGATTGGGCCGGCGCCATATATTGGCATAACCTGGCGGGCCGGCACGCCAAATGAAAAATGGAGACTTTATAAGGAAACCTCATGTGAGCAGATTGGCCGGGTCTTAAGCAATGTGAACGGAACATTCCTTGCCCTGCAACGCAAGCCCGAGGCGGGTGAGATCGATCAGCTCGCGGAACATATTGGCCGCCCAGTACATGATTTCACCGCCCTCAATGACGATCTCGAAGACATGCTGGCGCTACTGTCCCTGATCGACGACTATGTCTGCGTTTCCAACACCAATGTGCATTTGCGCGCGGGCACGAGCCGGACTTGCCGGGTCCTCGTCCCCAACCCCGCCGAATGGCGCTGGATGGCGGAAGGCGATGAATCGCCCTGGTTCCCAGGCACCAGCGTCTACCGCCAGGGCTTTGATCAGTCCTGGGATGGGGCCTTTTCGCGCCTCGGCCGGGACCTGATAGAAGCCCTGGGAACCCGGGAACAATCATCCTAGAATTCGGTGTATTGGGGTGTGAACTCATAAAGGGTTTTCTTGGAAAGAACATGACCGATCGGGCACCACAAGGGCCAGGTGATCTGGACGCCGCCATCGCACATTTCCAAGCCGGCCGCATGGAGGAGGCCGAGGCCATCTTCCGGCGCATCCTTCTGGCGGCGCCTGGGGATGTGGATGCGCTCCATCTGTTGGGGCTGGTGGCGCTGCAGAAGGGTGAGGCGCAGGCTGCGGTCAAGTTGATCGAAAAGGCCATCACCCTAAATCCCGGCATCGCCCCATTCCACAATTCCCTGGGCAACTCCCTGAAGGCCCAAGGCGATCTGGATGGGGCCATAAAGCGTTTCCGCGAAGCGCTTGACCTCGACCCCACCCTTACTGGCATCCACGTCAATCTTGGCGATGCGCTAAGGGCCCAAGGAAATCTGGAGGAGGCGGAAGAAGAATATAGCGCCGTTCCGCCCACGGACCCCCAACACTTCGAGGCGCTGAAGAAGCTGGGAGCTATATTTAAAGCACAAGATAGGCCAAACGACGCCGTCTTGGCATTCCACAAGGCCCTTGAGATCAATGCCGACGATGCCGAGATTCACAACAGCCTTGGGGCAACCCTTCTTAGTCTGGAACACATTCAAGACGCGATCATTCATTTCCAACGGGCCATCGACATCGATCCCAATTATCCCCAGGCCCATAACAACCTTGGCGGTGCCTGGCGAAAACAGGACGATACGGACAAAGCCGTTGATTGTTTTCTAACCGCAATTTTGTTGGATTCTGAATTCGCATTAGCTCACGACAATTTAGGCCTAAGCTATACGCGGCTCGGCAAGTGGGAAGATGCCTTTGCTTGTTTTCAGCGAGCCCTTGGTATCAATCCCGATTTACCCCAGGTTTACGTCAATCTGGGGTATCTCCAGAGATTGATAGGGAAACATGATGAGGCCAGGAGTTCCTATTTACGAGCTCTAAGCTTGGAACCGGAAAATTTGCTGGCTAAGACAAACCTTGCTTTCCTGTTGCTCCTTGTTGGCGATTTCGCCCAAGCCTGGCATTTCTATGTATCCCGTCCATCGGCGCAAAATTACAGCCAAGAGCTTTGGCAAGACGCCCTTCCGAAGGATCTTACCGGCAAGCATCTTCTCATCAGCAAAGACCAGGGTTTGGGCGATGAAATTTTTTTCCTGCGCTTCGCGCCGGAAATCAAACGCCGTGGCGCAAATATCACCTATGTCACCGACCCCCGGCTCATCCCCATTCTGGCACCACTTCCGTTTCTCGATGAAGTCGTTGACCAAGCCGAAACAAACTCTGGCGCAGACTACACCCTGCTCTGCCCGGATCTGCCGCTCGCCTGCGGCATGACCTCTCGTGAACAGATCCCCCCGCCTTATCCCATTCCCATTGACAACCAACGTCAAAGCAAGATGTCCCAGAGGTTAAAAGGGTTGGGTTCACCGCCCTATATCGGCATCACTTGGCGGGCGGGGATGCCCAGTTTGGATTTAAACGTCAGGGAGATTTCTATCGATGCGATTGGCAAAATTCTTAAGCCCGTCAATGGCACCTTCCTTGCCTTGCAACGCCTACCCGAAGCCGAAGAGATTAATCAACTGGCAGACCTTGTTGGCCGCCCGGTCCATGATTTCACCGCCCTCAACGACGATCTCGAGGATATGCTGGCACTGTTGTCCCTCATGGATGAATATGTAGCGATCGATAACACCAATGTGCATCTGCGCGCGGGGACCGGTCGGACCAGCCGTGTTTTGGTGGTCAACCCTCCTGATTTCCGCTGGATGTCTCAGGGCACCGAATCGCCCTGGTTCCCTGGCGTACGCATCTACCGCCAGAGAATAGACAAATCCTGGGATACGGCACTTAAAGACTTATCCCATGACCTTGCTTTTCTTGTGGGGGAAAAACATTGATCTTGGGGCATCAATGACTCAGATCACTTTCGTCAATGATACATCCGCTTGGTATCATTGGGGGTGTACCTGTACCAGTACTGCAATTCTCGATGAACTCGCGCGCCGGGATATCACCACGCAGTCGATCCCGGCAAATGAAATTTATCACTGCCGAGAGAGACCAAAAAGGCTAACTGATTTTGAGAGTCCGGTATTTTTCTTTCAATTTCGAACCGCTAACCCAAATATTATCGAAGCATTGGAAGCGGCCGATGTGGTGGTCATTAACGGCGAGGGAACACTCCATGGCATGGGATCTGCGGCATGTATTCTTCTTTACCTTGCCTATGTGGCCAAAACCCGCTTGGACAAGCCGGTTCACCTTATCAACCATTCTTTTTTTCCAGGAAATTCCATTCACGATATAGATCCTGTCGCCAGCACTCTTTACAAGAATGTTTACGATGCCATGGATTTTGTCGCTATTCGTGAGAAGGTCAGTGCCGATCTACTCGCAGCATTCAATATCCCTTTTACCCAAAGCTTCGACTGTCTTCCATTGTTCGTAGCCAACCGACAAAGGAAATCAACGCCTAAGCATGATGATGTAGCCGTGATAGCGAGTTCCATTGCCTGGATGAAGGAATCAATCCCAGATCTCCAGCGTTTCATTAGTGCGCTGACAGGCGAAGGCTTCAAGGTACGCATTTTGGTTGGAGCCAAGGCCTATCATGCCCGTGACGAACAAACCTTTGTCAAGGCTCTTGAAGCAACCGGCGGGGGTGATTGGGAACTGTTTAATGCACCTTCAGCCGAAGCATGGCTAGACGCTATAGCAGAGGCTCGGATATTGATTTCTGGGCGTTTCCATCATTCGGTTGCGGCGGCGTGTTTGGGTACGCCGTTCGTGACACTCAACAGCAACACCCCAAAGATAGAGGGTTTGATGCGAACGCTCGGCCTTGATCCCCCGCTAGCCCACACCAGCGCAAATCTGTACGCCGAATTGATGCAACGGTCGCGCACCATTCTTGATACCCCATCTAAAAATATTAGCCCTCTTACCAGTCTCGATAATTTGGTTAAACTCAGCCTGCGAAATTTCGATGGCCTTTAGATGAGGGTATTGGGGGTGCAGAGTGTTTGATGGTAAAACAAACTGGAATTCATCACCCGCCATCACTCCTTTGCAATGGGCCGTGGACAATCCACCGCGCCGGCCATCGCGCCGAACGTGATCCGCTAAGCCATCAAGGGCCATCAAGGGAAAGACATGCCGCGCTACAACTTCAAGGAAACCGAGGCCAAATGGCAGGCCATCTGGGAAG
>CBDUSV010000263.1:0-4547 GCA_965369885.1 uncultured bacterium | reverse complement strand
CCGGCATCGAAGGTGCCGGTGAAGCACGTCGCGACCGGGCCGGTCATGATCACGTGGCCGTCGGATTGGCGCCAAGTGATCTCAAGCTCGCCACCGTCGAGTTCGACGGTGACTTCGCGGCCGATGAGCCCCCGGCGGTGACCGGAGACCACGGCGGCCGAGGCGCCGGTGCCGCAGGCCGACGTGATGCCGGCGCCGCGCTCCCACACCCGGACCCGGATGCGGTCTGCGCTCAGCACCTGGGCCACGCCGATATTGGCGCGCTCGGGGAAAAGATCATCATGTTCCAACACCGCGCCATGTTGGGCAAGATCGACGGCGCCTGCGTCATCGACGAAGAAGGTGGCGTGGGGATTGCCGACCGAGCACGCGGCGCCGTCATCAAGCGGGCCCGAGGCGACGGGAAGATGCAGGGTGTCGGTGTCCGCCTTAAGCGGGATGTCGCGCCACTCGGTCCTGGCCTCACCAAGATCGGTGGCAACCAGATCACCCCTTCGTTCGGCTAAAAGCAGCCCGGCGGCGGTCTCGATGGCGGCGTCATCGCGGCCGCTTTCCGCCATGAACAGTGCCGCCACACAACGCGTCGCATTGCCGCAGGCGGCGGACGAGCTGCCGTCGGAATTGTGGATGCGCATGAAGCCGCCGGCGCCGTTATCCCCATTGGTGGCCTGGGCGGCCTCGATCACGATCAATTGGTCGCAGCCGACGCCGGTGTGGCGGTCGCAGATCGCCCGCGCGGCTTGGGCCGAAACCTTGAGCGGCTCATTGCGGGCATCGATGATGACGAAATCATTGCCCAGCCCGTGCATCTTGGTGAATGAAATGGCGTTCATGGGGGCCATATATGGCGCGAATGGCCTGAAACGCAAACGGTTTCGCCGATTCTACCGGGCCCGTATCGGCGCGCCCGGGAATTGGGGCGAGCCCCGGGATTCCTTGACTTTGCGGGTGTGCGGGGCCTACATTCCGCCCGCCCCAGGTTTGAGGAAACTCTTTCCCTCCAAGGAGGTCCGCCAGTCCGCGAGTTTCGCGCGCTGGCGCGTTGGGCGTTGAGCGGTATTTGGCAATAGATCAAGGCATGTGGATCAAGGCATGTTCGACAATCTAAGCAACCGGCTGATGGACGTCTTCGACGGCCTGCGCAAAAGCGGCAGGCTGGGTGAGAGCGACATCGACGATGCGCTCCGCCAGGTCCGCATCGCGCTGTTGGAAGCCGATGTGGCGCTTGCCGTGGTCAAGGATTTCATCGAAGCCGTGCGCGCCCGCGCCATGGGCGAGGAGGTGGTGCGCTCGATCACGCCGGGCCAGATGGTGGTCAAGATCGTCCAGGATCATCTGACCGAGATGCTGGGTGGCGAGGCGGAAGCCATCAGGCTCGGGGCCCCGCCGGCGGCGATCCTCATGGTCGGGCTGCAGGGCTCGGGCAAGACCACCACCGCGGCCAAGCTGGCGCTTCGCCTTAAGACCAATGAGCGCAAGAAATGCCTGATGGCATCGGCCGATACCCAGCGCCCGGCGGCCCAGGAACAGCTTGCCGTGCTCGGCCGCGAGGCCGGCATCGCCACCCTTGATATTGTCGCCGGCCAAGGCCCGGAGGATATCGCCAGGCGCGCCATGGAGACCGCCAGGCTCGAAGGCTATGACGTGGTGATCCTCGATACCGCGGGCCGGCTGCATATCGACGATGAGCTGATGGCGGAAGCCGAACGCTTGGCCGACATCATCGATCCGGTGGAAACCCTGCTGGTCACCGACGCCATGCTGGGCCAGGACGCGGTGCGGGTCGCTGACGAATTCCACAAGCGTATCGGCATCAGCGGCATCGTGCTGACCCGGGTCGATGGCGATGCCCGCGGCGGCGCCGCGCTGAGTGCCAGGGCCGTCACCGGCTGTCCGGTCAAGCTCATCGGCGTCGGCGAAAAACTCGATGCCCTGGAAGAGTTCCACCCCGGGCGCATCGCCCAACGCATTCTCGGCATGGGCGACGTGGCCGGCCTGGTGGAGAAGGCGGCGGAGACCATCGACTTACAAGAGGCCGAGAAGCTCGCCGCCAAGCTCAGGAAGGGCCGCTTCGATTTCAACGATATGCGCGCCCAGCTGCAACAGATGCGCAACATGGGCGGGCTCGACGGACTGATGGCGATGTTGCCCGGGGCCCAGCGCGCCAAGGCCGAGATGGCCGCCGCCAATGTCGACCAGGCCTTCCTCGCGCGCCAGGAAGCCATCATCAACTCGATGACCAAGCGCGAGCGTACCAACGCCAAGCTTCTCAACGCCTCGCGCAAGCGCCGCATCGCCGCCGGGTCCGGCACCCAGATTCAGGACGTGAACCGGCTGCTCAAGCAGTTCAAGACGATGAATTTGATGATGAAGAAAATGGGCAAGATGGGTAAAAAGGGCCTGATGCGCCAATTGCCGCCCGGGATGATGCCAAGATGACATCATTCCGGCACTGTCTAGCCCGTAATGGATTTAAATTGGTCGAACCAAAAAGGAGCTTCTGACCATATGGCTGTAAAAATCAGAATGTCGCGGGGCGGCACCAAGAAACGCCCGTTCTATCGCATCGTTGCCGCCGATTCCCGGCGCGCCCGGGATGGCCGCTTTATCGAGCGGCTCGGCACCTACGACCCCATGCTGGACAAGGACGACCCCAAGCGCATCATCCTCAATGAGGAGCGCATCAAATACTGGCTCGGCACCGGCGCCCAGCCCAGTGTCCGGGTGGCCCGTTTCCTCGGTGGCGCCCAGATCATCCCGGTGCCGGCGTACCGCGAAACCCCGAAAAAGAGCCAACCCAAGGCCAAGGCCAAGGAGCGGTTAAAGCAGGCCGAAGAGGCGGCCAAGGCGCCGCCGCCGGAAGAAAAACCGGCCGAGGCGGCCCCGGCGGAAGATGCTCCGGCTGAGGAAGCGGCTGCCGAGGAAGCCCCCGCCGAAGAGGCTCCGGCGGAAGAAGCTGCTGCCGAAGAGGCTCCGGCGGAAGAAGCTGCTGTCGAAGAAGCGCCTGCCGATGAAGCCCCGGCGGAAGACGCTCCGGCTGAGGAAGCGGCTGCTGAAGAAGCCCCTGCTGAAGAGGCCCCAGCCGAAGAAGCTCCCGCCGAAGAGGCTCCGGCGGAAGAAAAACCGGCCGAGGATGCGGACGCGGACAAGAAGGACGATTAGGTGCGGCCATGACACCCGGCAAGGATCAGTTTGGCGCCAAATCACCGCCCGGCCAGGGTGCGGTCTGTGTCGGCGTCATCACCGGCGCCAAGGGCGTCAAGGGCCAGGTGCGCATCAAGAGCTTCACCGAGGACCCGGCCAAGGTGGCGGCCTATGGCCCGGTGAGCGACGAGGCGGGTGAGCGGAGCATGCAATTGAACGTGGAAGAGGTTTCGAAAGCGACGGTGACCGCGCGCATCGCCGGCATCGATGACCGCAACGCCGCCGAGGCGCTCAAGGGTTGTAAGCTTTATGTCGACCGCGACCGCTTGCCGCCGCCGCAAGCCGACGAGTTCTACCATTGCGACCTCATCGGCTTGACCGCCCAACTCCCCGATGGCGAGACGTTGGGGACGGTCTCAGCGGTCCACAATTTCGGCGCCGGCGATGTACTCGAGATCGACCGCATCGGCCACAAGGGGACGGTGATGGTGCCTTTCACCCACCAGGTGGTGCCGGTGATCGACTTCAAGGCCAGGCTGGTGAGGATCACCCCGCCGGAGGGATTGTTGGACAGCCCGGCCAAGCCCGGCCACGGCAAGGGAGAGGACGCATGACCGCCACCTCCAAAACCCCCGCCAAAACGCCGCTATGGACGGCCAAGGTTCTGACCCTGTTTCCCGAGATGTTCCCCGGGCCCCTGGCTCATTCCATCGCCGGCAAGGCTCTGGACCAAGGCATCTGGGGGCTGGAAACGGTGGACATCAGGGATTTTGCGGGCAATAAACACCGCAGCGTCGATGACGCTCCCTTCGGCGGCGGCGCCTCCATGGTGATGTGTCCCGATGTGGTCGATGCCGCGCTGTCAGCCGTGGCCGATGACCGTGGCCCGGTGATCTATCTCAGCGCCAGGGGCCAGCCCTTCGATCAGGCCAAGGCCCGGGAGTTGGCGGCGGCCCCGGTGGTCACCATGTTGTGTGGGCGCTATGAGGGCATCGACCAACGGGTCATCGATGCCCACGGGCTCGACGAGGTCAGCATCGGTGATTACGTGCTGTCGGGGGGCGAACCGGCGGCGGCGGTTGTCATGGATGCCTGCGTGCGTCTACTGCCGGGGGTCATCGGCAACGCGGACTCGCTGGTGGAAGAAAGTTTCGAACGGGGATTGCTGGAATATCCCCACTATACGCGCCCGCCATCTTGGCAGGGGCGCAAGGTGCCCGAGGTGTTGTTGTCGGGACACCATGAGGAAATCCGTTCCTGGCGCTTGGCCCAGGCGGAGAAAGTCACGCGGGAACGCCGTCCCGATCTCTGGGCGCGCTATGTCGGCCGTAACCAATAGCCGCCTGATGGCGGTGAGCAATTGAGGATAAGTGCCATGAACATCATCGAACAGCTTGAAAAAG
>CBDUSV010000262.1:0-4562 GCA_965369885.1 uncultured bacterium | reverse complement strand
TCATGGATTCTCTAATCCTGTGGCACATGAACCAAGCGGATTTGTAGGTCATGTTTAAAAGGCGGTGCAGTTGATGCGCCGAAATGCCCTTCTTTGATGAACAAATCAGGTGAGTAGCCAAGATCCATTTGTGCAGGGGAATATGGCTGCGCTCATAGAGTGTTCCTACACGGACGGTGAACTTCCTGCGGCATTCCTTGCAGTGATGCCAGCCCTTACCCATGGACTTGCCCTTAAGAGGCTTCACAGTCTCATGCTGGCCACAGAAGGGGCACACGGCCCCGTCAGGCCAACGGATCGCCTCCAGGTGGTCCCTGGCGGCGCCTTCATCACGATAAATGGGGTTTGAAATGTCAAACATTGTTCAGTGTGACCTTATGGATGAGCTAATCGCTCTTTGTGAAGGTAGTGTCGAGGCTCGTGCATTTTTGCGCGAGTTCCTGGATGGCGATGGCGTCATTCCCACTTTGAAGATTAATTACAGCGACACAGTTAGCGCAGGTCATCTCGTTGTGGACCACGAGCCAAGCGATAGTTTTGGGCGTGTTATGGCTGCAATGCGGGCATGTAATTCCGTAGGTGAGGTTGCGGGAAGTGTTCATAGCGCATCTCCTTGATAAACAAGGTAGATGATTGTTTGTGTTCAGTCAAGTATATAATCGCGCTGACCATCGCGCAATGTTGGGCGCGCCCCGCGCTTAAGCCACGATGACTTCCTTGACCATGCCGGCGAGCTGTTCGAGGCTGAAGGGCTTGGGCAGGAAGTGGATGTCGCCTTGTTCCGAGACCTGCTCGCGGAAGCTGTCCTCGGCATAGCCGGAGATGAAGATCACCTTCATGTCCGGGTTGGTCTGGCGCACCTCGCGCACCAGGGTGGGGCCGTCCACATTGGGCATGACCACGTCGGTGATGACGAGATCGATGGGCTCGCCGCAATTGTGGATGATGTCGAGCGCGCCTTCGCCCTCCTTGGCCTCATAGACCTTGTAGCCCTTGTTGCGCAGCGCCCGGGCGCCGAACAGGCGCACCGCGTCCTCGTCTTCGACCAGCAAAACCGTGCCGATGCCGGTGAGGTCGCGGGCCACCGGCGCCTCGGTGACCTTGGTGGCGGCCTTGATGGCGGCCTCTTCCACTTCGTCGGCGGCCTCGAAGCGCGGCAGATAGATGTGGAAGGTGGTGCCCTTGCCAACCTCGCTATCGACCGAGATGAAGCCGCCGGTCTGGTTGAGCGTGCCATAGACCGTCGAGAGCCCGAGCCCGGTGCCCGAGCCGACCTCCTTGGTGGAGAAGAAGGGTTCGAAAATATGCTCCAGATCGGCCTTGTCGATGCCGGTGCCGGTGTCGGCGACCTCGATCTGGACATAGTCGCCCGGCGGCATGGTCTCGGAGACGGACGCGACGGGATGGTCGAAATGCGCATTGGACGTGGTCAGCGTCAGGTTGCCGCCCTCGGCCATGGCGTCGCGGGCATTGACGGCAAGGTTGATGATGACCTGTTCGAACTGGCCCTGATCGACCTTGACCAGGCCGAGATCGCGGCCATGAATCACCTTGAAATCCACATTGACGCCGATGAGCCGGCGCAACAGATCGGTGATCTCGGCCAAAACGTCGGTGATGTCGAGGACCTTGGGCTGCAATGTCTGCTGGCGCGAGAACGCGAGCAGCTGGCGCACCAGATTGGCGGCGCGGTTGGCGTTCTGCTTGATCTGCATGATGTCGGCGAAGTTCTGCTCGCCGGGGCGGTGGCGCAACAGCAACAAATCACAGAAGCCAATCATCACCGTAAGCAAGTTGTTGAAATCATGGGCGATGCCGCCGGCCAATTGGCCCACCGCCTGCATCTTCTGGGACTGGCTGAACTGCATTTCGAGATCGCGCTGGCCGGTGGTGTCGATGAAATGGAGGATGAGGCCGGACAGGGTGTCGCCGCCGTCCTCGAGACGGGTGATGAAGGTGGTGGCGATGCGCTCGCCCTCACCCATGAGGCGGACATCGAACGGCTCCGCCGAGCCCTCGCCGGCCATGGCGGCGCCGACCCGGCCGGCCATCAGGGTCTGGTCTTCGCCGACCACCAGCCCGGTGACGTTGGCGCCGACCACGTCGCCGGCGCCGGTCATCAATAGAAAGGCGGGGTTGCAATCGCTGACCCGGCCTTCCAGGTCGATGATGGCGATGCCGAGCGGCGCGTCCTCGAACAGGCGCTGGAAGCGCTGCTGCGACAACACCGCGACCTTCTGCAATTCGCGCTCCGACGTGAGGTCGCGCACCACCGAACGGGTGCGCAGGCCGCTTTCATCCTCCACCACGGTCTGCATGATGTAGGCCTGAAACTCGCCGCCATCGCGGCGCCGCAGGCTCACCTCGCCCTGCCGTCCCGGCGCACCGGCGGTCATGAAAGGATCATAGGGCGCGGCACCTTCGGGCGCCTCGCCGACCACCACGTCATGGAGCTTTATCTCGTCGCGGAGGATCTCATCGGGGCTGTAGCCCAACCATTTGGCCAGGGTGTGGTTGATGAACTGGTAGCGGCCCTCGCCATCCACCGAATAGAATCCGACCGAAGCATTCTCCAGGAAGTCGACCAGCCGGTCCTGCTCCTCACGGAGAATTTGTTCTATCTGGCGTTTCGAGGTGATGTCGTCGATGCGCCACACCACGAAGCCGGGACATCGGGCGACGGGATGGGCCCAAAGATCGAGCCATCCGGCCTCGCCGCCGGGTTTCGCGATGCTGAGCTGCAAATTTCCGGACTCGCCGGCGCTGGCGATCTGGTGCAAGCGGGCGATCTTGTCGCAGGCCTCCGGGTCGTTGCGGAAATGGTGTTCGAGGCTTTTGCGCCAGCCCTTGCCGTCGTCGAACATGTCATGAAAGGCGGTGTTGCCGTAGACCGCCATGCCTTCGGCATCGACGATCAGCCGCGCGGTGGGCACGGCGTCGAGCGACCCCGCCAGCAGCCGGTTCTCTTGCTCCAGGCCACGGCGCCCCATCATCGAGCGCAAAAGCGCCGCCATGGTCAGGCACAACAGCGCCACCGCGCCCAGGATCCCGGCCATGATCAACACCACCGCCGGCGCCGCCGCGGTCCCGGTCGCCAACGCCACCGCCGCCGAGACAGCCGCCACCGCCGCCGCGCCGCCAAGGCCCAGCCACAAGACGGGCTGGCGCCATGGTCGGCGCCAGCCATATTTGTGATCGATGAAGGGAAACGCGGTCATCGCCTCAACACTATCTCCAGCCAAGGGGTCCGTCGGCACCACTTTATCACGCTTCGCCCCGTGTGGGAGCGCGATGTGAGATAGGGTCTGTACTTATAATAAGTACGGACCCTAGTTGGTGAATTTGCCCTTGAGACGCATGACGTAGCCGATGACCTCGGCCACCGCCGCGTAATGATCCGGCGGCACCTCCTGGTCAATCTCGACACCGGCATAGAGCGCCTGGGCCAGGGGCGGGTTTTCGACGATGGGAATGTCGTGTTCGCCGGCCAGTTTACGAATGCGGAGCGCCACCGCGTCGGCGCCCTTGGCGATCACCACCGGGGCCGGCATTTCATCATGTAAGTATTTCAAGGCGACGGCGAAATGGGTCGGGTTGGTGATAACCACCGTCGCCTCCGGCACCGCCGCCATCATACGCTGGCGCGCGCGATCCATGCGAATCTGGCGCAGCCGGCCCTTGACCATGGGGTCGCCTTCCGACTGCTTGTGCTCGTCCTTGATCTCCTGCTTACTCATGCGCTGATCTTTGGTGTGTTTGTACTTCTGGTAGAACATGTCGGCGCCGGCGACCACGGTCATCACCGCGAACACGGCTATGGTCATGCGCACCGCGAGGGTCCAGATGAAATCGCCAAGGTCGGTGGGGTGATAGCTGGGGATCTGGGAGATGCGGCCGAATTCCGGCACCACGACCATGGCCGCCACCATGGCGACGAGGGCGATCTTGGAGATGCCCTTGACGAATTCCATCAAGGTGTTCATCGAGAACAGTTTCTTGACCCCCTTGAGCAGGGAGATTTTTTCGAGCTTGGGTTGGATCAAGTCCGGCGCCAGGAGCAGGCCGTTCTGCACCAGCCCGCCGGCGAGGGCGAAAACCATCAGGATGCCCATGGGCAGCAGCACAAACGGCATAAGATCAACCAACAAAGTGGTCAGGACGGCTTGGATGTTGCCGGGATCGACGGCGATGTCATGGGGGTAGGCGATGAATTTGGTCAAGGTGTCCTTGATGCCCGTGAGCATGCCCGGCGCGAACATGGTTAAGAGCAGGGCGCCGCCCAGGATCATGAACCAGTGATTGACCTCGCGCGAGGTCGCGACCTGTCCCTTGCGCCGGGATTCCTCGAGCTTTTTCGGCGTCGGTTCTTCTGTTTTCTGTGATTCATCCTGCTCTTCGGCCATGGTCACACCGCGCCAAGGAGATTGGAGAAGAAGTCCTGGAACCGCCCGAGGAACCACATCATCAGCGCCGAGATGGTCAGGCCGAGGACCGTGATCCCTAAGATGATCTGCATCGGCAGGGCGATGAAGAACATATGCACCTGTGGCATCAAGCGGTTG
>CBDUSV010000261.1:0-4622 GCA_965369885.1 uncultured bacterium | reverse complement strand
CGGCGCCGAAGCCGACGACAAGATGACGGCGTTGGCCTTCGACACCAAGCTCAACCACTTCGGGGTCAAGCTCAAGGCGATCTTCTCGTCGGACATCGGCCACTGGGACGTGCCCGACATGTCGGGGGTGTTGTACGAGGCCTGGGAGATGGTGGAAAAGGGCACCATCAACGAAGACGACTTCAAGCTGTTCGTGTTCGAGAACTGCGCCGAGATGCACGCCCAGATGAACCCCGACTTCTACAAGGACACGGTGGTGGAAGACGCGGTCAGCAAGGTCATGGCAAAGAAAAAGACCGCCGGCGCCACGGCGTCGGCCGCCGAATAACACCCCACCCCTTCAAGCCCCGCGGCCCATCCCAGGCCGCGGGGTTTTTCATGCGCAGGGTTTGGGGCCGCCCCCCTCCCCGCCCCTCACCAAGATGTGAGCAATCGTGTTTTGGCCCAGGCCCAGCCACGCGCTAACATGGCGCCATATCCTTCATTATTCGGAGGGCCGACACATGCCGTCTTTTGTCCGTTGCCTTCTTGCACTTGTTGTCATGGTGATGCTCGGTGGCTGTTCGGGGGTGATGACCCAGTCCATGGGCTCCAACCGCGACTTCGATTATCTCACCAATGACCGTGACACCCATGTGGTGGTCCGCGGCGACCCTTTCGCCACCGGCCAGGACCGCTTCGCCAACCGCGTGGTCGCTGCCATGCAGGGCCGTGACTGGCTCGGCAGCACCCGGTTCAGAACCTCACCGGGACCAAGTTCGCACAAATATGTCAAGGTGGTGATGCTGTTCAATGGGCCCGGCCAGACCACCGCGTTTCAATTGTGCGAAACGCCGGATCGCTTCGGTTCCGTCAAGCCGGCGCCCGGATTGCACGTTCTCGCCGCCTTCTGTGTCAGCGGCCATCCCGAGCGCGTCGTCGAAGCCAGCGCGTCTGGCGTCAAAAGCATGCTTACACCGCTATTCACCCAACTGATTGCCCAGACCACCGCCGAGCTTTCCCGCAGCCACCGTCGCGGCGACAATGAAGGTGACAGCGGCGACAAGTGAGCGGCGAGTGAATGGTGATCAACATCGCGAGGCAATGTCCATCAACAGGGCCGGCAAGTTGATATCCTTGGCACGTTGCCTTCTTGCACTTGTTGTCATGGTGATGGGAGGTGGGTGTTCGGTTGTGATGATCCAGGCGATGGGTGAAAATCGGGATTTCCCTTACCTGACCCATGGACGCGTCACCCCGGTGGTGGTTCGCGGCAACCCCTTTACCACCGGCCAAGGCCGCTTCGCCGACCGCGTCGTCGCGGCCATGCAAGGGCGCGACTGGTGGGGCCAATCCCGCTTCAAAGCGGCAAAAGCGCCCCGGCCGAACAACGGCGCCCCAGGAAACGGCGCCAAGGTGGTGATGCTGTTCAACGGACCCGGCCGGATCACCGCGTTTCAACTTTGCGAAACGCCGGAACGCTTCGAGTCCACCGGCCCGGCCGGATTGCGCGTTCTCGCCGCCTTCTGTGTCGACGGCATTCCCGATCGCATCGTCGAAGCCAGCGCAGGCGGCATCAAAAGCCCACTTACGCCGGCATTCGCCCGGCTGATCGGCCAGATCACCCTCGATCTTTCAGGCCAGGAAGTCGACACCGATGTGAACGAAGACGGTGGCGGCAACTGAGCGGTGAACTCAACTTCCCTGTAAATGCGCGGGCCCTCTAAGTGAGCGGCGGTTGCCGGGTTTAGCGGCGGGCGGGGCGTTCGCTGGCATGGCGGGCGATTGCGGCGACGGTGCGCCGCCCGATGTCCCACACCGCGGCGCCCAGGATCATGTCGAGGGCGCGCGGGCGCATCCCACAATCGAGATGGAAGCCGAGGCGGCAGGCGCCGCCGGCCACCGGCGCGAAGCTCCAGCGGATGGAAAAATGGCTGAACGGCCCGTCTTGGCCGGTGATATCGATGCGCACGGGCCGATCGAGCACCACCTTCGATGAAAAGCTGGCGCCGAGCCCATAGGCGCGGATCTCCTGGTCGAAGACCAGGGTGTTGCCGCTCTTGCCGCGGATCTTGGCGGTTCTCACCCAGGGCAGGAAACGGGGGTAGGATTCGATATCGGAGACGAAATCGAACAGTTCCTCCCGCCCCATGGGAAGGACGAGGCTTTGCTGATAAACCGGCATCGCTTCAAGATAGATTAATTAACCATACTGGGGAACAGCTTAGGTTGGGGAACCGCATAGGCCAAGGAACCGCATAGGCCGGAGGGGGCCATATGCCTGATTCGGGCCCCTCCAGGCCACAGCCGACTTTTTTCAGTGCAATTCGAGCCCATCTACGCGACAATCCGGTCAAATCTGGCTCCTTTCCATTTTGGTCTCAGCGGAGGACACACGATGTACCAATCCAGCGATCTCGGCGGCGTCATGGGCATGATGCCGGCCTTCACCACCGATGACGGCGGCGACATCAACGCCACCAACACCGTCGATACCGACCGGCTTGCCGCCGGGGTCGACCGCATGATCGGCGACGGCATCGACGTCATCTCCACCACCGGCAGCTTCGGTGAGTTCCATACCCTGCTGGATGAGGAATTCGAGACCCTGGCGCGCGCCACCATCGAGACCGTGAACCAGCGGGTGCCGCTGTTTATCGGCTGCACCGCGCTGAATTCCCGCGAGACGGTGCGCAAGATGACGGTCGCCCGCGACGCCGGCGCCGAGGGTGTGTTGATCGGCGTGCCGTTCTATTTCCCATCGACGGTCGGCAACGCGATCCGCTTCTACCACGACATCGGCGAGTTGTTCCCCACCCTTTCGATCATGATCTACCACAACCCGACCCTGCACAATGTCACCCTGCCGGTGGCGGCGTTCAAGGAAATCACCAAGAACGCCAACGTGGTCGCCATGAAGGACAGCCACCGCTCCACCACCGAATTCATCCAGTTGCAGGAGGTGATCCGGGGCCATATCAGCGTCTTCGTCAACCAGACCCAGTATCATCCCTTTGCCGATCTCGGCGCCCCCGGATTCTGGTCGATCGATGCCTGGATGGGACCGTGGCCGCTGTTGTATCTGCGCGACGCCGTCGCCCGCGGCGATATCGATGCTGCGATCCGGGTGACGATGGATCTGGCAGGCTTGAGCACCGGGCCCAAGAACCTGTCCTGGCGTGAAACCGGATCAAAGTTGTCGTGCAAGTTCGCCGGCTATGTCGATCCCGGGCCGTTGCGTCCGCCCTTCGTCGAGGTCCCGGACGAGGTCATCGCCCAGCAGAAGGCCAAGGCCAAGCGCTGGGGTGAGCTCTGCGACAAATACCGCACGCCGGTACCCGCCGCGGTCTCCGCATAGATAACGCCAAGAACATGCCGGCGGCCAACGCCGGCGGAAGGAGGGGAGAATGAGCACCGCGTTGGAGCTACCCAAGGCGCTGGTCGAAAATCCGCGCATGCTGATCGATGGTGAGCTGGTCGAAAGCGAGAGCGGACGGCGCTTCGAAACCATCAATCCCGCCAATGAAGAGGTCATCGGCACGGTTCCCCAGGCCTCGGTAGCCGACGTCAACCGCGCCGTCGAGGCGGCGGAGAAGGCCCAGCCCGCCTGGGCCGCGCTCTCGGTCAAGGATCGCCAGGGCTATCTCAAACGGATCGCCGACGCGCTGGCCAAGCGCGCCGACGAGGCCCTTCATGTCGAGGTCGTCGACACCGGCAACACCATCACCAAGATGCGCCACGACGTCGCCTCGGGCATCGACCAGATGCTGTATTACGCCGGGCTCGGCTACGAGGCCAAGGGCCAGACCGTGCCGGCGACACCGGGCAATCTCCACATCACCGTGCGCGAGCCCTATGGCGTGGTCGGCCGCATCGTGCCGTTCAACCACCCCATCATGTTCGCCACCGCGCGCCTGGCGGGGCCGTTGATCACCGGCAATTGCATCGTCGAGAAGCCGTCGGAGCAAAGCCCGCTTTCGGCCTGCATCCTGGCCGAGATTTGCCAAGAGATCCTGCCGCCCGGTGTCGCCAACATCATCACCGGCTTCGGCGCCGAGGCCGGCGACGCCCTGGTGCGCCATCCCCGGGTCAAGCGCCTGGCCTTCATCGGCTCGGTCAAGACCGGGCTGATGATCCAGCGCGCCGCCGCCGAGGTCGCGGTCAAGAACGTGAGCCTCGAACTCGGCGGCAAGAACCCGATGATCGTCTTCCCTGACGCCGATCTCGAGGCCGCCATCGCCGCCGCCATCAACGGCATGAACTTCGCCTGGCAGGGCCAGTCCTGCGGCTCGACCAGCCGGCTGTTCCTGCATCAATCGATCCATGATGATTTCCTGGCCGAACTGGTCAAGCGGGTCGGAAAGCTCAGGCTCGGCGATCCCTTGTCGGATGAGTCGCAAATGGGCCCGATCAACAACAAGCCCCAGTACGAGAAGGTCCTCCATTACATCAAGGCCGGCCAGGATGACGGCGCGCGCCTGATGACCGGCGGCAAGCGGCCCGAGGGCAAGGAGTTCGAGCGCGGCTTCTGGATCGAGCCCACCGTGTTCGCCGACGTCACCGGCGACATGCGCATCGCCAATGAGGAAATCTTCGGCCCCGTCTTATCCGTGTTCAAATGGTCCGACGAGGACGAGGTCATC
>CBDUSV010000260.1:0-4628 GCA_965369885.1 uncultured bacterium | reverse complement strand
GCCGTTCCGCGCCAAGCAGCTGTGGCACTGGATCTACCACCGGGGCGCCACCGGCTTTGGTGAGATGACGACGCTCGCCAAGGGCATGCAGGCGGAACTCGAAGCCCGCTTCACCCTGGCGCGGCCCGTGGTCAACCACGCCGAGACCTCCGCCGACGGCACCCGGAAATGGCTGCTGGGCCTTGACGACGGCAATGAGGTGGAGTGCGTCTATATCCCCGAAGACGACCGCGGCGCCTTGTGCATGTCGTCCCAGGTGGGCTGCAGCCTCAATTGCAGTTTCTGCCATACCGGCACCCAGGACCTGGTGCGCAACCTCTCGGCCGGCGAGATCGTCGCCCAGGTCATGGTCGCCCGCGATGAATTCGAGGAATGGCCGGCGCCCAAATTCGGCCGCAAGGTCTCCAACATCGTGATGATGGGCATGGGCGAGCCCTTGCTGAATTTCGACAATGTCGCCCAGGCGCTGGCCATCGTCATGGACCCGGAGGGCCTGGCGCTGTCGAAGCGCCGCATCACCCTTTCGACCTCGGGCGTGGTGCCGATGATGCAACGCTGCGGCGAGGAGCTCGACGTCAATCTGGCGGTGTCGTTGCACGCGGTGACCGACGAGCTGCGCGACGTCTTAGTGCCGATCAACCGCAAATGGCCGCTCCGCGATCTGCTGGCGGCGTGCCGCGCCTATCCTGGCACCCACAATTCCCGGCGCATAACCTTCGAATATGTCATGCTCAAGGGGGTCAATGATTCTGCCGCCGATGCCCGGGAACTGGTGCGGTTGCTGAAGGGCATTCCGGCCAAAACCAACCTCATTCCGTTCAATCCGTGGCCGGGCGCGGAATATCAATGCTCGGACGATGACGCCATCGGGCGCTTCGCCCGCATCATCAACGATGCCGGGTTGTCGGCGCCGGTGCGCCGGGCCCGGGGCCGCGATATCCATGCCGCCTGCGGCCAGCTCAAGACCGCCAGCGCCAAGCGGCGAGAGGCCCCGGCCACCGTGGATGGCGACGCCTGAGGGCCCTCGTGCCGCCACCGCGGTCTAGCTTCGCTGGATCAAGTTGACGGGCTGGATTGCCTCGGGTGAGTTGTCCTCAGCTGGGGAAATACCCATTGCGGAAGGCCCATAGCCAGCAATAGGCGATTCTTTCGTTGAAGAGTTCCATCATGCCGTAATGACCGTAGCGCGGAACATAGAGGACATGAACGCGGGTTCCGGCGTCCTCGTACTTGCGGCCCATGAATATTTCGCGCTTGTCCTCTTCCCTTTCGCCGGCCACCCAGTGGCCCTTGTCGCCACCGCCGACCATCAGCAGCACGCTGATGGATTTCAACCAGTCAGGATCCGGATCGTCCAGATGATCAAAAAATTCTTCGCGCGGCAGTCCAGTTTTGGCGGGGTACTGTTCCAGCATTTCAAGAACAACCGTGTGCTGGTTGTCACAGAGCCCGGTTTTTATCTGTGAACGGATCGGCTCGGCCCATTTGGTGAACTCTTCGGCCCCGCCCCAGGGACAGATTTCCGGATCACTGACATAGCCGGAGCCCGCAAAAGACTGTGCCGAACGCCGGGACATTTGATCGAGGTCCTTGCGGCCCTCATTCTCAGAGCCAGTTTTGTCGCGCCATTCCTTGCGCCAGCCATCTGGGCCGCCACTGCCCCAGCCAAGGATGCCAATAACGGTGGTCTTGGCGGTGAAACGGCAGAGATGCGCGGCCATCGGCCCGCCGGTGGAATGGCCATGTGCCAGGATCTTTCGCCCAGCCAAATGTTCGTCCACCAATTGGGCCGAGCCCTGCAGGATCACATTGAAGGTGCATTTTAGATGGCGGTCTTGGATTTCCTCATCACTGAGCCTGTGGTCCAGGAGATACCATGGCTGGCGCTCGGCCACGCTTTCCTTCCACACCCCGCCCGGCGGGTAGTGGCCCGGATAGGTCAGGTTGAGTACCTTGAAACCCTGCGACGCGAGCACGCGGGGTAAACCGGGACGGCCATCGGGCGTGGTATCCTTGCCGTAGGAACTGCCCGCACCGCCATGGAACATGACGATAGCGATCCCCCGATCTACTTCCGTCTCGGGCTCATAAAGAATGCCCTGGATATCCCAGTCATAACCGTTGCGGTTGAAGCGCGTGGTAACGTCTTTTTGGGTGAACGGCACGGTATCATAGGGTGGCGTTACCTCCATCCATTCGCCCCAGTCGAGCCTGATGAGCAGTTCGGAGGATTCGAGCCCCGACAAAATCCTCTGAATAGATGGCGGTGGCGGATTGTCGGTGGCGATGGTCATGGGCAATATTCCTGCAATTGGTGAATTGGTCCCGCATTGTTGGGCAGTTTGGCGGCGCAGTTAAGGACCTTGTCAGATTAACTGAGCGCGAGGGCATTGCCAGAGTAAATTGGACTGGGGTGTGTACTCATAAAGGATTGCGGCAACGCCCCGCTGGGTTCTATTGCGGCGTTAGTGCTTTTTCCCCATACTGCGCCGCCGCCGCACCCGGCCGGCGGCATTGGCGTGGAGAATTGGTGTGAGCGACATCAAGAAAGTAGTGCTGGCCTATTCCGGAGGCCTCGACACCTCGGTGATTCTGCACTGGCTGCGGGAAACCTACGATTGCGAGGTCGTCACCTTTACCGCCGACCTCGGTCAGGGCGACGAGCTCGACGACGCCCGCATCAAGGCCGAAGCCGCCGGCATCAAGGAAATCTTCATCGAGGATCTGCGCGAGGAATTCGTCCGCGACTATGTCTTTCCCATGTTCCGGGCCAATGCGCTTTACGAAGGCACCTATCTGCTCGGCACCTCGATCGCCCGGCCCCTGATCGCCAAGCGCCAGATCGAAATCGCCGAGGCCACCGGCGCCGACGCCGTGGCCCATGGCGCCACCGGCAAGGGCAATGATCAGGTGCGCTTCGAACTGGCCTATTACGCGCTGGCGCCCAACATCCGGGTGATCGCGCCGTGGCGGGAATGGGACCTCAATTCGCGGACCAAGCTGATCGATTACGCCACCCAGCACCAGATCAGCGTCAGCCGCGACGCCAGCGGCGAGCCCCCCTATTCCACCGACGCCAATCTGTTGCATATTTCCTATGAGGGCCGGGCCCTCGAGGACCCGTGGGTGGCGCCGGACGAGGCCATGTTCACCCGTACCAAAGCGCCGGAGACGGCGCCGGACCAGGCCACCGAGCTTGAGATCGATTTCGAGGCCGGCGATCCGGTGGCGGTCGACGGCAACAAGCTCACGCCGGCGGCGCTGCTGGCGCGGCTCAATGAAGTGGCCGGCGCCAATGGTGTCGGGCGCGCCGACATCGTCGAGAACCGCTTCGTCGGCATGAAGTCCCGCGGCGTCTACGAGACCCCCGGCGGCACCGTGCTGGCGGCGGCCCACCGCGCCATCGAGAGCCTGACGCTGGACCGGGGCGCGGCCCACTTGAAGGACGAGCTCATGCCGCGCTACGCCGAGCTGGTCTATAACGGGCTGTGGTTCTCACCGGAACGCGAGATGATCCAGTCGGCGATCGACCAGAGCCAGACCTACGTCTCAGGCACGGTGCGGCTCAAGCTCTATAAGGGCGGCGTCTCGGTGGTGGGGCGGAAATCGCCCCTGAGCCTCTATTCCGAGGACCACGCCACCTTCGAAGCCGACGATGTCTATGACCAGCGCGACGCCGAAGGCTTCATCAAGCTCAACGCTTTGCGCCTGCGCCTGATGAAAATGCACCGGGGTTGATCCGGGGCTGACCGGCGGCTGATCCGCTGCCGGCCGTGACCCGGCCGTGCCCTATTTCTTGCGCCCGATCGGCAACAGCATCGGCACCTTGCGGCGATACTCCTCGTAGGCCTCGCCGAAAAGGTCGATGAGGTCGGGCTCTTCGAAGAACTTGACGGCGATCAGGATATAGGCCGTGGTCACCACGGTGAACAGGAGATGGCCCACCGTCATCACCGGGATCGCCCAGAAGGCAATGATGAAGCCCAGCATGATGGGATGGCGCACCAGCTTGTAGAAGCCGGGCATGTGGAAGGCGGCGGGGGCACTGGTTTTCTTGTTGAGAAAGTCAAAAACCTGCTCAAGGCCGAACAAATTGAAATGGCCGATCATGAAGGTCGAAACCAGGACGATCGCCCAGCCCACGGCGAACAGCACCCACATCACCGTGGCGGCGACACCTGTCAGGCTCCACACCACGCCGCCGATCGGCTGCCATAGCCAGAACATCAAAATCAGGACCAGGCTGGTCAACAGCACGTAGGTCGAGCGTTCGATGCATTCGGGCACGAACTTGGTCCACCAGCGTTTGAACCCTGGCCGCGCCATGACGCTGTGTTGGACCGCGAACAGGCTCAACAGCGCCAGATTGACCACCACGGCCTGGATCAAAGGTCCGGCAGCCCCGGAATCGATCCCCTTAGGGACAAATACATTCCCGGTAAAGCCGATGGCGTAGAGGAACGTGCCAAAGAAAATGACATAGCAAACCAATCCATAAACGAACGCGATCGCTCCATACATGACGTGACCCCCTATCGATCAAATCTTCGGTGAAAATGAAACAACTCCGGGACGACACGGATATTCCCATGCCGGTGCTGGGCCGCCCATAGACACCAGCCCCATCG
>CBDUSV010000259.1:0-4649 GCA_965369885.1 uncultured bacterium | reverse complement strand
CCATGGTTGTCTGCATTTAAGAGTTTGAGGAATCACCACCAATGGGATTTATGTCTCGCCGCAGGCTGCTAGCTTATGCGGGCAAGTTTAGCGCTCAAGCGCTCCTATTTTCATTCTTCTGGGGCAAGACGTCAGCTCAGGCAGACCCAGGGAAACCCGGTTTATTCAAGCTCGGTGTAGCGTCGGGTGAACCTGAGGCCGACGGAATGGTCTTGTGGACACGATTGGCTCCACAGCCGACGCGCCGGCGCGGCGGTATGCCTGACAAACCTGCCGAGGTCGCTTGGGAAATTGCCAAAAATTCGGATATGTCCGCAGTCGTTCGCCGGGGGGTCGCAACCGCCCAACCTGATTTGGGACACTCGGTTCATGTCGAGGTCGATGGCCTCGAAGCCGGCCGTTGGTATTGGTACAGATTTAAGGTTGGCTCTGAATATAGTCCCATCGGGCGAACCCGGACGGCGCCCGCCGCTGATTCACGGGTGGAAGCGATCAAATTCGCTGTCGCGTCGTGTCAACATTTTGAGCAAGGCTACTTCACCGCACACCGGCATATGGCGGGCGAAGATCTTCATTTTGTACTGTTCCTGGGTGACTACATTTACGAGCGCGACAGCCGGAAACAGCGTTACAGGTTTCATAACGGTTCCGAGGCGGAAACATTGGACGAATACCGCGAGCGATACGCTCAATATAAGTCCGACCCTGACCTCCAAGCCTGCCACGCGGCCTTCCCATGGATCGTCACTTGGGACGATC
Source organism: uncultured bacterium (assembly GCA_965369885.1). Lineage (GTDB taxonomy): Bacteria > Pseudomonadota > Alphaproteobacteria > SMXQ01 > SMXQ01 > JAZFWG01. Next base: position 3,890 of record CBDUSV010000259.1, on the reverse strand, counting down.
ATGAGGTGGTAAATAATTATGCTGATTCAATTAATCCAAAAGATCAGGAATGGTCTAGGGACCGCGACGAATTCCTTAAGAGACGAGCGGCGGCTTATCAAGCGTACTACGAGAACATGCCTCTACGACACTCATCTGCGCCCAAAGGCGCGGATATGACGTTATACCGCCGCCTGAAATTTGGGAACCTGCTGGAACTTAATGTTCTCGACACGCGGCAGTACAGGACTGCCATACCCTGTGATCAGAAATGGACCGAATGTGATGGCGCGGCTGATCCAAAAGCCACCATCTTGGGGGATAAACAGGAAAAATGGCTTTATGCCGGTCTCCAAAAATCAACCGCCAAATGGAATGTAATCGCCCAGCAGGTTCCTGTTTTTCAACGGCTGCACCCTAAAGGGAAAAGAAGAATAAATTCTGATAAGTGGGATGGCTACACTGTCTCCCGCAAACGCCTATTGGACTTTTTGAACGGTCACAAAACGTCAAATCCAATTGTCCTTTCGGGTGATGTCCACGCGAATTTGGTCAGTGATTTGAAACTCGATTTCGACGATCCAAGCTCAACTACCGTGGCTTCCGAGTTTGTTACCACGTCCATCAGTTCGGGAGGTAACGGCAAGAACCGTAGGAGGCGCGCCAAAAAGTGGATAGCCAAAAATCCCCACATAAAATTTTTCAATAGAAGGAGGGGATATCTAAGGTGTGAAGTTACTCAGGATCGATGGAAAACTGATTTTAGGCAGGTTGAATTCGTGGAGGAAAAAGGCGCCCCAATCACGACGAGCGCAAGCTTTGAAGTGAAAGACGGCGTGGCCGGCGCAGTCCTTCTATGATCCGTTAAATCGCTCCTTCATCTGAGGACACCTGAGAGTCCGCTCTCGTCTTTCAGCGCATCAAAGTTCAAACCGAGACACCGCTAGACAATTAAGCCTCCGCGCCTTGGCGCGCGCATCAAGACGCAAACCAATCGCATCGGGGCTTCAATGTTGTGGCGAATCATCTATAGTGGCCGGCGCAATCATGGCCGAAACGCCGTTTCTCAACACTGTCTTAGTCTTTCTGATCGCCGCGGTCTTCGTGGTGGCGCTGTTCCGGCAATTTCGCCTGAGCCCGATCCTGGGCTATCTGGTCGCCGGCATCCTGATCGGCCCCGCCGCCCTTGGCATCATCAACGACGTTGCCGCCATTCGTGGTCTTGCCCAGTTGGGCGTGGTGTTCCTGCTGTTCACCATCGGTCTCGATCTTTCCTTCGAGCGTCTCAACGTCATGCGTCTTCACGTCTTCGGGTTGGGCTCGGCCCAGGTCGCGGCCTGCGGCCTCGCTCTCGGCGGGCTGGCCTGGCTTTACGGCCTTAGCCTGCCGTCGGCCATCCTGGTTGGCGGCGTGCTGGCGCTGTCGTCCACCGCCATCGTGCTGCAGTCGTTGGTGGAACGCCGCGAGAGCGCCAGCCACTCCGGCCGTGTCGCCTTGTCCATCCTGTTGTTGCAGGATTTGACGGTGGTGCCGTTCCTGGTGCTGGTGCCGCTGTTGGCGGAGGACCGGGGACCGGTGTCGGTTGTCCTCGGATTGGCCTTGGCCAAGGCGGTCTTGGTGCTTGTCGTCATCATTCTGGTGGGACGGTTGCTGCTCAGGCCGCTGTTCCGCACCATCGCCGCCCACCGCACGCCCGAGCTGTTCGTGGCCTTGACCCTGTTGGTGGTGCTGGCGACAAGCTGGATGACCGAACTCGCCGGCCTCACCCTGGCCTTGGGGGCCTTCCTTGCCGGCCTTCTGATGGCCGAAACCGAGTTCCGCCATCAGGTCGAGGCCGACATCCAGCCCTTCCGCGGCATTCTCCTGGGCCTGTTCTTCATGACCGTGGGCATGACCATGGATCTTGGCTTGGCGCTGGAGCAGCCCGCCCTCATTGCCGTCATCGTCGTCGTCCTGATCGCCGTCAAGACGGTTGTCATTGCCGCCTTGTGCCGGGCCTTTGGCCACTCCAACGGGTTTTCCCTGCGTCAGGGGCTGTTGCTGTCCCAGGGTGGCGAGTTCGCCTTCGTGCTGTTCGGCCTGGCCTTGGCACACGGGGTGCTGCCGCCGCCCCAGGTCCATCTTTTGATCCTCGCCGTCGCCGTGACCATGTTGCTGACGCCGTTTCTCAACCTGGCCGGCAAGAGGCTGGCCGACCGCATGGAACGCCGCCGTCTCGGCGGTGTCGAGCGCATCGCCGAGGAGGTCGAGGATCTGCGCAACCATGTGCTGATCGCCGGCTTCGGCCGGGTCGGCCAGACCGTGGCCAAGCTGTTGACGTCCCAGCAGATCCCCTTCATCGCCCTCGATCTCGAGACCGGCCGCGTCGCCGAGGGCCAGGCCCGGGACCTGCCGGTGTTCTACGGCGACGCCAGCCAGATGAATGTGCTGATGGCGGCGGGAACCGAGCGCGCCCTGGCGGTGGCGCTGACCATGAACCACCCCCAGTCGGCGGCCCGCGCGGTGGCGCTGTTGCGCCAGCATTTCCCCGATCTCGAGATTTTCGTCCGTGCCCGGGATCTCGTCCACGGCCAGGAACTTCAGTCCGCCGGTGCCACCGCGATCGTGCCCGAGGCCACCGAAATGAGCTTCCAGTTCGGCGCCAAGCTGCTGCGCTCGGCCGGATTCATGGACCAGGAGGTCTCCCAGGTGATCGACGGCTTCCGCCGCGAAGACTATGCCGAAACCGGAGAGACCATCCCGGCGGAAGGCGGCCTCGCCGCCAAGAAAGATGACACGGACGGGGGCGACGACGGGGTCTAGCGGGGCCTGACAGTCACCCCCACGGCTTTGAGGCGCGGCGCGCCCTTGATTTGGCCGCCGCCATGCGCTTGCCCTTGCCTTTGCCCTTACGCCCGCGCTTGCCCGCGCCATGGGGTTTTGGCCCTGTGCCGGCTTCGGCGCGTGCCGGCGCCACGCCGGGCCGGTCGAGGCCGAGGTCCGATGCTTCCAGGCGGCGGATTTCGTCTCTTAGCCGGGCCGCCTCTTCGAATTCGAGATCGGCGGCGGCGGTCAGCATGCGTTTGCCGAGATCCTTGATGTGGCTTTGCAGATCCTTGCCGGTGAGGTGCAGGACTTCGCCGTCGCCAGTATCGACGGTGACGTAGTCGCGGTCATAGACCGTGCCGAGGATGTCACCGACCGCCTTCATGACGCTGGCCGGGGTGATGCCATGGGCCTTGTTGTAGGCCTCCTGCTTGTGGCGTCGGCGGTCGGTCTCGTCGATGGCGGTCTTCAGCGAGCGGGTCATGACGTCGGCATAGAGGATGACCCGGCCCTCCACATGGCGAGAGGCCCGGCCGATGGTCTGGACCAGGGAGGTCTGGGAGCGCAGGAAGCCCTCCTTGTCGGCGTCGAGAATGGCGACCAGGGCGCATTCCGGGATGTCGAGGCCTTCGCGCAGCAGATTGATGCCGACCAGCACGTCGAAGGCGCCGAGGCGCAGATCGCGGATGATCTCGATGCGCTCCAAGGTGTCGATGTCGGAATGGAGATAGCGCACCCGAATGCCGGCCTCGTCGAGATATTCGGTCAAATCCTCGGCCATGCGCTTGGTCAGGGTGGTCACCAGCACCCGTTGGGCCCGGGCGGCCGAGACGCGGCATTCCGCCAACAGGTCATCGACCTGGCTTTCCACCGGACGCACGATGCAGACCGGGTCGACCAGGCCGGTGGGGCGGATGACCTGGTCGACGAACACGCCCTGGGTGCGCTCCAGCTCCCACGGCCCCGGCGTCGCCGACACGAAGACGGTCTGGGGCCGCATGTCATCCCATTCCTCGAATTTGAGCGGCCGGTTGTCGACGCAGGACGGCAGGCGGACGCCGAAATCGGCCAGGGTCGATTTGCGGTTGAAGTCGCCGCGGTACATG
>CBDUSV010000258.1:0-4668 GCA_965369885.1 uncultured bacterium | reverse complement strand
GGTCTTCCTCGACATCGCGAGGGACAGCAACGCCACCGCCATGGCACGCCGTGGGACGGGGGCGGCGTGATGGCCGGGCGCGGGGCAAATGCCAGGGCGGGCGGGGCATTTTTCTCACCGCGCCGCGCCGGCGCCATGGTGCTGCGCTACACCTATTTGTTGCGGGGCTCATGGCCGCGTATCGTCGAGCTCGCCTATTGGCCCACCATCCAGATGATCCTGTGGGGCTTCATCTCCCAGTTTTTCCTCACCCATTCGACCTGGGTGGCCGAGGCCGCCGGCGTGCTGATCGCGGCGGTGTTGCTGTGGGATGTGTTGTTCCGGGGCCAGCTCGGGGTCTCGATCTCGTTTCTCGAGGAAATGTGGTCGCGCAATCTCGCCAGCCTGTTCGTGACGCCGCTCAGGCCCTATGAATTGATCGTCGCCATGCTCTGCGTCAGCCTGATCCGCACATTGATCGGCGTCATCCCGGCGGCGCTGCTGGCCATCGTGCTTTACCACTATTCGGTGTTCGATCTCGGCCTGCCATTGTTGGCGTTCTTCATCAACCTTCTGGTCATGGGCTGGGCCATGGGGCTGGTCATCTCGTCCCTGATCATGCGCTACGGCCTCGGTGCCGAAAGCCTGGCGTGGGTCGCCGTCTTCCTGGTGGCGCCGTTGAGCGGCATCTATTACCCCATCACCGTGCTGCCGGAATGGCTGCAACCGTTGTCCTGGGCGCTGCCTTCGGCCTATGTCTTCGAGGGCATGCGCACGGTCATGTTCGAGGGCGTCTTCCGGGTTGATTACCTGGTCCGCGCGGCGGCGCTCAATGTGGTCTATTTGGCGGTGGGAACGGCGGTGTTCCTGAGGACGTTCCAGATCGCGCGGCGCGACGGATTGCTGCTTTCCATGGGCGAGTAAGTCGCCCCCTTAATCGAGCCTGGTGCTGACCCCGGCGGCGTCAAAGCTTGCCATGCCGGTGTGGCACGCCACCGCGCCCCGCAGCACGCCAAGCGCCAGCACGGCGCCGCTGGCCTCGCCCAGGCGCATGCCGAGATCGAGGATCGGCGCCTTGGCGATGGAATCGAGCAGCCTGGCGTGACCCGGCTCGGCCGAGCGGTGAGCCACCTGGCAATGGTCGAGGAGGCCGGGCTCGATGGCATGGAGCACCGCCGCCGCCGCCGTCGCCGCATAGCCGTCGAGCAACACCGGGGTGCGCGCCAGGCGTGCGGCAAGGACGGCGCCGATGATGGCGGCGAACTCACGCCCGCCGAGACAGCTGAGCAGCCGGAGCGGATCGGCACCACTCTCGCCAGGTGTGTCGCGGTGGCGGGCGACGGCCTCAGTGATCACCTCGCGCTTGCGGTCCATCTGGGCGCCACCGATACCGGTGCCGGGCCCGGCCCAATCCTGAGCCGTGCCGCCGAACAGCGCCAGCGCCAGTGCCGCAGCGGCGGTGGTGTTGCCGATGCCCATCTCGCCCAGGCACAAAACGTCAAGGCCGGGCTCCACCGCCATCATGCCGTAGGCGATGGCGTTGACGGTCTCGGCCTCGGTCATGGCGGCACCGGTGGTGAAATCCACCGTCGGGGTCTCGAGATCGAGCTCATAGACCCTGAGATCGGCGTCCACCGCCTTGCACAGCTGGTTCACCGCGGCGCCGCCGGAAATGAAGTTCTGCACCATCTGGGCCGTGACCTCGGGCGGATAGGCCGAGACCCCTTGCGCCACGACGCCGTGATTGCCGGCGAACACCGCGACCCGGGGATGGTCGAGCCCCGGCGGATGGCGTCCCTGCCAGGCCGACAGCCATTCTGCCAGATGCTCCAACCGGCCAAGGGCGCCGGAGGGTTTGGTCAGGGTGGCTTCCCGGCTGCGCGCCTTGGCCCGGGCGTCGGCATCAGCGCCGGGGAGGTCCCGAAACAGGGCGCGGACCTCACCGAACGAGGTGATCACCGCGGCCTGGTTGGCGGCATTTCCCATGGCATCGGTCATATTTTCTAGCCGGGTTGTTGTCGATTGAATTTGCGGCTGGGACCCAAATACTTATAACCTAATGGCAATGAGGTAAAAAGGAGGGACGCGGCCGCCGGCCCGCCGGCAGGTTCGCGGCGCAACGCCATGTCCGATCGATCCGATAGCGACTTCGAGCACCCGTTCTCGGTGAAGGTGATCACCGGGTGGTGGGCCGATTTCCGGATTTCCGCCAGCTTTCTCACCCGGCTGCCGATAGACGACAGCGCCGCCCGGGAAAAAGGCGCCTTGGCCGGCGCCGTCCGCGCCTTTCCCCTGGTCGGGCTGATGGTCGGCATCGCCGGCGCCTTGGCCTTCGCCATCGCCGACGGCCTCAACCTGCCGCCGGTGATCTCGGCCATCATTGCCCTTGGCACCATGATCGGGGCCACCGGGGCACTCCATGAAGACGCCATCTCCGACTGCGCCGACGCCTTCCTTACCCAGGGTGACAAGACGGCGAAACTGAAGATCATGCGCGACAGCCGCATCGGCGCCTACGGCACCGTCGCCCTGATACTGAGCCTTGGCATGCGCGTCGGCGTGCTGACCGTGCTGGCCACCGCCGATCAGGTCGCCGCCGCGTTGTTCGCCACCGGCGCGGCATCGCGCGCCGCCATCCCGGTGATGATGCATTACATGAAACCGGCGCGAAGGACCGGCCTTGCCGTCACCGCGGGCAAGCCTGACCGCGACCAGGTCATCATCACCATCTTGCTTGGCGGCGCCTTGGCATTGCTGTTCCTGGGCCCGGTGGTCGGGGTGCTGGCGCTGCTCGTCGGCGCCGGCGCGGTTGCCCTGGTGGCCTGGTTCGCCCAGCGCCAGATCAGCGGCGTCACCGGCGATGTGCTTGGCTGTGGCCAGCAGGCCATGGAGATCGGCATGCTGCTGGCCATCGTCGCCCTGGCATGACCGCCAGTCCATGACCGTCACGACCCGATGGTGGTGGGTGCGCCACGCCCCGGTGCACAATCCGGACCACCGTCTTTACGGCCAGACCGACATCGAGGCCGACACCTCCGACGGGGCGGCGTTGGCGGCCTTGGGCGCGGTGCTGCCCAATGACGCGGTCTGGATCACCAGCCACCTCAGGCGCACCCTCCAGACCGCCAGCGCCGTCGAGCCCCATATGACGTCGGTGTCGCCGCCGCCGCCGCCGGTGATCGAGCCCGATTTTGCCGAACAGAATTTTGGCGCCTGGCAAGGTATGACCTTCGATGAGCTCAAGGACCATCTTGATGACGGCTTCGACGCCTTCTGGCGCGCCCCGGGCCACACCACGCCGCCCGAGGGCGAAAGCTTCGCCACCGTGATCGGCCGGGTCGGCGATGCGGTACGCTGCCTGACCCAGACCCATGCCGGGCGCGACATCATCGCCTTCGCCCATGGCGGCTCGATCCGCGCCGCCCTGGCCCTGGCGCTCGATCTCGACGCCAACGCGGCTTTGTCGTTCCAGATCGAGAACCTGTCCCTGACCCGGATCGACCACATCGAAACACCCGACAACCGCCCGGTGCCGGGCTCGATCAGGCCCTGGCGCATCACCGCGGTGAACATGGCCCCCCACCGCGCGCCCGCCGCCGGTGGGACGTGACCGCCCCGATTGTGGATAAGTCTATGGATAACTTCATGCCAAGCCTGTGGATAACTTGGATAACGGGGATAACATCTTCTCATGGACCCATGGCCTAGCGGGGAAACAGCCCAGCCTGTGGGCAAAGTGGTGAACATCTTGTGCATGAGAATCCCCCCCAAGCATTTGAAATGCCATGATTTAATCGCTAGACTGTAATGTCTAAACTGGGATTTGGCCGCGCCGTGCCCGAAGGAGTCCGCAATCCATGACGGAAACATCCGGATCCGAACCCACCAGCCCTGAAAATGGTGGCGCGCTGTTCCCCGAGATGAACCCGGAGCCCTCCCCGGCGTCTCGGGAGCGCAAAACCACCACCGGCGTGCTGCCGATGCAGGACCTCCGGGCGTTGATCCGCGAACAAAACATCCGGGCCTCGGTCGAGATCAGCGACCAACAGCTTCAACCCGCCAGCATGGATCTGCGCCTTGGCACCGTGGCCTACCGGGTGCGCGCCAGCTTCCTGCCCGGCGCCGCGTCCACGGTGATGGACAAGACCGGCGATCTCGCCATGCATGAGATCGACCTCAGTGGCGGCGCGGTGCTGGAAAAAGGCTGCGTCTATATCGTGCCGCTGTTGGAATCCCTGCATCTGGCCAAGGGCGATTCCGGCATGGCCAACCCGAAAAGCTCGACCGGCAGGCTCGATGTCTTCACCCGCCTGATTACCGACCACGCCACCGAGTTCGACCGGGTCGCCGCCGGATACCGCGGGCCGCTCTATGCCGAGATCTCGCCCCGCACATTCTCCATCCTGGTGCACACCGGAACCCGGCTCAACCAGTTGCGCCTGCGCCGTGGCGCCCCGGCGCTCGGTGACGCGGCGCTCCGCGCGCTGCAGGAAAAGCTCCGCCTGGTCCAAACCGCGGGCGCGCCCGACAACATCTCCAAGGGCAGGATCGCCATCTCCGTCGATCTTCGCGGCGACGGCGGCGATGGGCTGGTCGGCTGGCGGGCCAAGAAGCACGCCGAGCTCATCGACATGGACAAGATCAACCATTACGACCCGGAAGATTACTGGGACCCGATCCACGCCCGCA
>CBDUSV010000257.1:0-4674 GCA_965369885.1 uncultured bacterium | reverse complement strand
CCGCGCGCGCCATTGCCTGGTGCCGGCGGACGGCTTCTATGAATGGCGCCCCGGCCCCGATGGCAAGGATCCCTTCCATATCGGCCCCTCGGGCGCCGGCCCCCTGGCGTTCGCCGGCTTGTGGGAGCTTTGGCAGGGTGCCAGTGACGGGGAGGGTGACGGGGAGGGTGCCAGTAACGGGGAAGAAGGCGACGTCCTGTCCTTCACTATCATCACCACCGATGCCAATGAGCTGGTGCGCCCGATCCATGACCGCATGCCGGTGATCATCGGGGCGGATGATTACGGGACCTGGCTCAGCGGCGGCGTCGATGAGGCGGCGGCGCTGCTCCGGCCCTATGCATCGCAAGCCATGGAGGCCTACCCGGTCACGCGCCACGTCAACAATCCGCGCCACGATGATGCCGGTTGCCTCGAGGCCGCGTCATGACCGTGGACCCGGCGGCAAGCGAAGGCGACGCGGCGGTCCAAAGGCTCAAGGCCATGATCGAGGCCAGCGGTGCGGCCGTGGTCTTCACCGGGGCCGGCATCAGCACCGAATCCGGCATCCCCGATTTCCGCAGCCCCGGCGGCCTGTGGACCCGGAACCAGCCCATCGATTTCCGGGATTTCATCGCCTCGGCCGAGACTAGGCGTCAATCCTGGCGCCGCAAGTTCAGGATGGAAGACACCTTCGCCACCGCCAAGCCCAACCAGGGCCACCTGGCCATTGCCCGGTTGGTGCGGCGCGGCAAGGTCGGCACCGTCATCACCCAGAATATCGATGGCCTGCATCAGGCCTCCGACATCACCGACGACCGGGTCATCGAGCTTCACGGCACCACCCACCACGCGGTCTGCCTCGAATGCGGCCGGCGCCATGAACTGGCACCCATCCGCCGCGCCTTCCTGGCCGACGAGACCCTGCCGCTGTGCCAGGCCTGCGGCGGCATGGTCAAGACCGCCACCATCTCCTTCGGCCAGGCCATGCCCGAACGCGAGGTGGCCCGCGCCGAGGCCGCGTCCATGGCAAGCGATCTGTTCCTCGCCATCGGGTCATCGCTGGTGGTCTATCCGGCGGCGGGACTTCCGGTGATGGCCAAACGCAATGGGGCGCGGCTGGTGATCCTCAACCGCACCCCGACCGAGTTGGACGGCCATGCCGATCTGGTGATCAATGGCGAGATCGGCCCCACCCTGGAGGCCGCGGTCAGGTGACCGCCGGCTGATTGCCGGGGCGCAAGGCGAAGACGGTGGCGCTGACGATGGCGACGGCGACACCGCCGAGGCAGCCGAGAATGATGCTCTCCATCGAAATCCCGAGATCGATCAGCCAGCCCAGCGTCACCGGCGACAGCGCCACGGTGAACATGATCACGGTCTGCACCAGGGCGCGCACCGCGCCGAGATGGGAGACGCCGTAAATCTCGGCCCATAGCGCGTTGGTGATGGTGTTGCGCGCGCCCGAGCTCACCCCCGCCAACATCATATAGATCAGCGCCGCCGCCGGATGGCGGAACAGCCCCGCCACCAACAGCGCCAGCACCATGGGGCCGAGATAGTAGGGCAGCAGGCGCGCCGCGCCGAAGCGGTCGACGATGGGCCCGCACATCAACGACACCGGCACCCGCACCAGGGCATAGCCGACGAAACAACTGGCGAGCCAGGCCAGGCTCCAGCCCTTGGATTCGGCCAGGTGGACCTGATGGAAGAACAATCCGCCGAGGATCCACAACGGCGCCAGCACGGCGGGCATGATCAGATAGAAGCGCGGATCGCGCAGCACCTGGCGCCGGGTCCATTGTTTTCCCACCTCGCCACCCTTGGCCGCCCGGTCCGAGAGGGCGCGGAGATGGCGGCGGTGGCGTTCGCCATGGCCCTTCAATGTCAGGATCACCAGCGGCACCAGCACCACCACCAGCGAAAGCGTGGTCAGCACCCAGGTCATCCGCCAGCCGATGGCGCCCATAAGCAGCACCGCCATCAACGGCGTCACCGCCTCGGCCGCCGGCAGGCCCATGGAGACCACGGCGATGGCCCGGCCCCGGGTTGCGTCGAAGTAGCGCGACATGCTGGTGAGCGAGGTGTGGCTCATCAGCACGATGGCGAGACGCAGCGCGATGATGGCGATGACCAGGACGATCACCGTCGGCGCCGTCGCCATCAGGGCGCAGGCGGCGGTGATCAGGCCGCAGACGGCCAGGCTGTAATGCTTGAGGTCCATGGAGTCGATCTTGTGGCCGAGCAACATGATGAAGATCGCGGCGACGAAGGTGGCGATGGAAAACACCAGGCCGAACTCGCCATGGGTAAGATCGAAGGTCCTGCGGATGTCGGCGCTGAACAGGCCGACGAAGAAGGTGTGGCCGATCGCCGAGAAGAAATTGAGGAAGAATCCGAAGGCGAGGAAACGCAGATTCTGGGTGATGAAGTTGAGATAATTCATGATTGATGAATTGTCACGGGGCGTCGGGCGCCGCCGTGGCGTTTGGGCGTTCCTTCATGCTCTCTTGTCAGGGTACGGCGGCGGCGCCGCGCACCCTATGACCTATTTCTGGTTCCGGCCTTGCCGTTTCCGGGTCTCGCGCCAGCGCCATGGCTGGGTGAATGTTCCGCGCCACAACCCACGCTTGGCGCGCTGGGCTTCGCGCTGCTTGGCGAGATAAACCGTTCCCACTCGCGGGGCGGCCAGAGCCCAGCCAGTATGGACCATATTCTCCGAGAGATCGAATCCGCCGGCGCTGCATTTGGCGATGGGACGCCCCGCCCGCACCTTGCCGGTCTTGCGGCAGACCACCTTGGCGCCCGCCGTCAAGTCCATCAGCGCCGCCGTGGCGAAGGCGCCGCAATCATGTGTGTTGCCATAGAGCACACATTCTTGCCCCGGCTCCGGCGCGTCGATGCCGAACAGCGCCAGGGCCTCGCCGGCGATCACCAGGACATCACCGGTGACGACGGTGGCGGTGCCGGACATCTCGGCCCGCGCCGGCGCCGTTAATACCAAAACCAAACCCACAATGAGAAGTGCGATCTTCATGTCCCGAAGTGTGCCACAAGACTTCATCACCGCCCAGCCTCACCGGCGGCGGAGATAAATCCAATTCTTGGCCGTTAACCATAGATATCCCTGTTCACTGTGTGGGGATGGTGATAGCTTGCGCCGTCGTGTTCGCGTGACCGTGAACGCAACGCATAAAAAGGGCACCGGGCAAGCCGTTCAAGGCGCACCGGGGCCCGATACAGAGGGGCTGAATATGTACCGGTATTTGTCAGTCATGGCCGCGACGGCGGCTTTTTTCTTGGGTTTGGCCGGCACCCCGGCCCTTGCCCAGGGCACGTGCAGTGTCTTTTCGGGCGCGGCCTTCGGGTTGTGCAACGCCTACTGCGAGGCCATGGCCTGTGGAAGCGGCGACCCGCAGGCCTCGGACAACGCGTGCACCAAGGTGCAATTAAAATTCGAAAGCCTAGATGCCGGTGACCTCCCTTGCCTGTCCGAACCGACGAACGCCGCGCCGGAGGTCGATTTGAGCGGCGACCCCGACGACGGTACTTTCAACACCACCGCCACGTTCGTCTCGTTCGGCAAAGCCGTGCCGATCGCCGTCAATGTCAAGATCACCGACGCCGACGGCACGGACACGATCACGTCCGCCACAGTCACCTTGACCAATCCACTCGATGGGGCGGATGAGACCTTATCCCTGTCCCCCGCTGGCCTGGTTCTCCTTGAGGGGTTGAATGACCCGGCAGGGGGAAGCTGGGATTTTGATGTGACGTTACCTGGCGCATTGACCATCACCGGCACGGGAACCCTGGAGCAATACGAGTTGATCTTGCAGCAGGTTGTCTACGACAACGCCTTGGATGCACCGACCATTGAGCCTGACCCGGTTAGGACTATTTCCGTTGCGGTCAGCGACGGCACGGCCCCCTCCAACACGGCCGTTTCCACTTTAACGGTGGAGCATGGCTGTCCTTGCAAAGCCTTGTCAAATGGGCATATGGCCAGCCTTTGGTGGCCTTGGTTTAGAAGTGAATTAGATGCACGCACACAGACCGTCCGCAGTTGGTGGGGGTTTTCAGACACATCATCGGGTCGACAAACTTGCGAAATCGGGGGAGTAGGACCGACCAAGACTGGGTTTAGAATCACACTTCATTTCGACACAGGGATAGTCCCGCCTTGGACCGAAGAAGGCCCGAACCAAGAGGTTGACCTAGCCGATGTCATCTTGACCATCGAGACATCGCAGGCCGGTGATGACATCGGCCAATGTCTACAATCGATCGACGCATTGAAAGAGAATCGAAGATGGGAACCGCTCTTAGGTTTCGAAGGCGTCATTGTAACAAACCATTTCAAGGCTAACGTGGAGGACCGAAAAACGACTATCGACGACTTCCCGCGGTTAGACCCGAATCCTCATATCGATACATACACTCCCCAGATGCATTCTGCGTGCGCCGCCGACCAGGTCGCTTTCGTCGAGTGGATGCGCGGCTATTACTCGGCTCGGGGTTTGACTTGCGTTGATGTGTTATGATTAATCCTTGAGCTATGTTTTGACGGGCGGTATCTTTTGGTTTCCCGCTTTTAGAATGGCCAACCGCCACTCCGGGGGCTCTTCCAACATTGGCGGCCAACCCCCGCCGCCGTCCACCTGACCCAGCGCCGCACGTACAATCCAAACCGGG
>CBDUSV010000256.1:0-4690 GCA_965369885.1 uncultured bacterium | reverse complement strand
GGGGTCAGATGATCGATGATGACGGCCTGGGCCCGGCGTTTGGCCTGGGTGCCCTCGCCGGGATCATTGACGATGAAGGGGTAAAGATGGGGCATGGGCCCCAGGGCGGCCTCGGGGAAACATTCATTCGATAACGCCACCGCCTTGCCGGGCAGCCATTCGAGATTGCCGTGCTTGCCGAGATCGACCACGCCCAGGGCGTCGAATTGGCGGCGCAGCCAGCCATAAAAGGCGAGATAGTTGTGGGGCGGCACCAGGGCAGGGTCGTGATAGCTGGTCTGGGGATCGATGTTGTATCCCCGGGCCGGTTGCAGGGCGACGGCGATATTGCCGCAGCGATAGGCCGGGATGGCGAAGGCGCCCAGTTCGCGTGAATAGAACGGATCGTCTTCCGGCGCACCCCAGCGCTCCCACACCGCATCCCGCACCGCTGGGGCCAGGGTCCCGAGGAAATCCGAATATTCAGCGAGGGAGAAAACTTCGCTGGTCTCGCGTCCTTGTGCGCGGTGGTCGTTTGTCGGGCCTTGCAGCAGCCGCGCGATCACGTCATCGCCATCGGCGGGGATGTCCTTGACCCCGTAGCCGGCCTCGGCCAGCGCCCCCAGCACCCGGTGGGCGCTGGCCGGGGTGTCGAGGCCGACCCCATTGCCGATGCGCCCGTCCCGGTTGGGATAATTGGCCAGCACCAGGGCGATGCGGCGGCAGGCCTTGGGCGTTTCGCGCAGCCGGGCCCAGCCCTGGGCGGTCTCGGCTATGAACTCAACCCGGTCGGGGACCGGGATATAGGTGACGATGTCGGTCTCGCAAAGATCATCGCGCCGGGCCCGGCCCTTGAAGGAGACCGCCCGGGTGATGATGCGGCCATCGACCTCGGGCATGGCGACATTCATCGCCAGATCGCGGGGACCCAGGCCCCTGGTCTCGCCGCGCCAGCTTTCCTCGTCGCCGCCGGAAAAGATCACCTGGAGCACCGGGCAATCCAACACCGCGCCAATTGTGGAGGTGGCGGTCTCGGCGCCCGGGACGGCTTGGGAAAAGCCGGTGGCGTTGAGGATGACCGCCGGCGCCGCTTGGCCCAGGATCTGTTCGGTGATGGCAAGGGCCACCGGATCGCGCAGGCTGGTGAGGTAAACAGGCAGGGCATTGAGGCCGCGCCCGGACAGGGCCTTGATCATGGCATCGACGGCAAGCGTATTGGCGCCCTGGATCAGGGATCGATAGAACAGAATGGCGCAGACCGGGTGGTCTGGGCGCCAATGGCTCCGGATATCGGCGAGCTCCGCCATGGATGTCTGCGGCCAATAGAGCCCGGCGCGCATCAGCGGCGCCGGTTCGCGCCACTGGGTGTCGTGGCCGATTGTGGCGGCGGCAAACAGAAGGAAATTCCGCGCATTGGCGGGCCCGCCATGGACGCAATATTGCCACAGCCGGTGCGCCGCCCCACCATCCAAGGTGCTCATCCCTGCCAGATCGGCGTCGGGCTGGTCGTCGCCCGGCAGCAAGGCCAGGGGAATGCCGGCGCCTCGGCATATCTCCGTCACCTGATCGGCGCCGTAGCTCCAATAGCCGCGCCCGCCGAGCAGGCGCACCACCACCAACCGCGCCTTGGCGATGACCGCCTCGCAATACAGATCGACGGAAAAATTGTGGCCGAGATGGTTGAGGCTGGCGAGGCGCAGGCTCGGGAATTGGTCGCCGAATTCGGCGGCAAGGGCGCCCTGGGCCTGGGCCAGGGCATTCAATTCCGATTCGGCGGCGGACAGAACCACCATATCGCCGGGGCTTTGGCCGAGATCGACGGCGGCGCTTCCATCATTGACCAGACCGGGCTTGGCGGCGAGAAGATGCATTACCCCGGCCTATTCCGCCGGTGCCGTGGCGGCGAGGCCGGCCCGGATGGCGCCCTGGTCGAGCCCCTTCTGGCCGATGATGACCAGGCGGCTCAAGCGCTCTTCGCCCGGTTGCCAGGGGCGGTCGTAATAGCCATGAAGGCGGCCGCCGACGCCCTGGATGACGTGGCGGAATTCGCGGCCGGCGACGGCGACGAAGCCCTTGAGGCGCAAGATGTCATGGGCGGCGATGACCGGCTTGAGCCTTGCCAGCAAGGCCGCCGGGTCGGTGACGGCGTCAAGCGCGATGGTGAAGCTCTCGAAATCGTCATGGTCGTGGTCGCCCGCCACATCGTCATGGACGCTTGGCCGCGCGGCAAGGTCGTCCTCGGCCCCGGCGCCAAGCCCCAGCAGGATCTCGGGCGCGACGGCGCCAAACGATGTCGGCACCACCTTGACCCCGGGGCGGAGCTGGGCGCCGATGGTGGCGATCAATTCGCCGAGCGCGTCCGTGCCCAGAAGATCGGCCTTGTTGAGGATCACCACATCGGCGGCATTCAACTGGTCCTCGAACACCTCAGCCAAGGGGTTGTCATGGTCCAACGCCGGATCGGCCGCACGCTGGGCCGCGACCAGGGCGGGATCATCGGCGAAGCGCCCGCCATGGACCGCGTCGGCGTCGATCACGGCGATGACGCCGTCCACCGTCACCCGGGAGCGGATTTCCGGCCAGGCGAAGGCCTTGAGCAACGGCTTGGGCAGGGCCAGCCCCGAGGTCTCGATCAGGATGGCGTCGGGGGGCTCGGGCCGCGCCACCAGGGCCTCCATCACCGGCAAGAAATCATCGGCGACGGTGCAGCAGATGCAGCCATTGGCGAGCTCGATGATGTCGCCGTCGCGGCAATTGGGGATATCGCAGCCCCTGAGCAGGCCGCCATCGACGCCGAGATCGCCGAATTCGTTGATCACCAGGGCAAGGCGGCGGCCCGGTGTGGCTTCGACCGCGTGGCGGATCAGGCTGGTCTTGCCGGCGCCGAGAAAGCCGGTGATCACGGTGGCCGGGATCCTGGCGTGGGCCGGGGGAGCCGGGGTTTGGGAAACACTCATGGGCGACCAACCCCGGCTATCCCGGATTTTGCCGCCGCCGCCGGGTATTTCAACACCATGGGCAGCCCCGCCGCCATCAACACAACATGATCGGCGATGGCGGCGATGGCTTGGTTGAGGAGGCCGGCCTGGTCGCGAAAGCGCCGCGCCAGTTCGTTGCCCGGGACGATGCCTTGGCCCACTTCATTGGTGATCACCACCACCGGCCCGCCGGCCGCACCCAGCGCCGCCACCAGGCGGTCACATTCCTGACCCGGGTCCTGGCCCGCCGCCAAAAGATTGCTGAGCCAGAGCGTCAGACAATCAAGCAGGATGGCGCGGCCGCCATGGGCCTCCAGCACGCCGGCGATGTCCAGGGGCTCCTCGATGGTCTCCCAATCGTCGCCCCGTCGTAAGCGGTGGCGGCGGATGCGCGCGGCCATGTCCTCATCACCGGCCTCGGCGGTGGCGAGATAAAGCGGCAGTGCGCCACCGGCGGCCGGGTGGGCCTTGATCAGGGCCTCGCCATGGGCGCTTTTGCCCGAGCGCGCGCCGCCGGTGATCAGGCTCAAGGGCGGCAGCGGCGATACAATATGGGAATTGGATCCGGGCCCGAATTGGGCGGGGTATGAAGCTGTAGCCATGGCGCGATCCCTCCACCCGAGGATGTGAAAGCCGGTGTGGCGAGTAGGTTTCCTGGCTCGGGGTCATCGACCGGAACGCCTTCCCGGCGGGGCACCGCCAGTGGCTTGCATTCGCGCATGTTCCGGTCTCGCCGCTTACAGTTGCGGGGGCAGCGCCGGGATGGTGAACCACCTTGTGATGGCGGCACGCTCACCGGACTTCCCTGTCTCGACACGGCCACGAATCTACCACGGGGTGTGAATGCGCGCCAGCGGCGAAGTGCTCAACGCTTGAATTGCTTGGCCAGCGTCAGGGCCTGGCCCTGATAGGATGAGCCCATGTCGGCGCCGTAGGTTTTCTCCGGCGTCGAGGTCAAGCGTTCATAGATCAGCCGTCCCACCACCTGGCCGTGTTCGATCATGAACGGCACTTCGTGGGAGCGCACCTCCAACACCGCGCGGGTGCCCGGCTTGCCGGCGCCGAAATAGCCGAACCCGGGATCGAAGAAGCCGGCGTAATGGACGCGGAACTCGCCGACCAAGGTGTCATAGGCGACCATTTCGGCGGCCAGGTCCGGCGGCACGGTGATCGGTTCGCGCGACGCCAGGATGTAGAAGTCATCGGGATCGAGAATGATGCCGCGGCCCTTGCGGGCGTGGATGGGGTCCCAGTAATCTTCCGGGTCGTAATGGTTGATCTTGTCCATGTCGATCAACTCGGCGTGCTTCTTGGCCCGGTAGCCGACCAGCCCGTCGCCGCCGTCGCCGCTGAGATCGACGGTGATGGCGATCTTGCCCTTGGAGATGTTGTCGAGCGCGCCCTCGGTTTGGACCAGGCGGAGTTTCTCCTGCAATGCGCGCAGCGCGGCGTCACCGATCACCGGCGCGCCACGGCGCAGGCGCAGCTGGTTGAGCCGGGTTCCCGTGTGCACCAGGATGGAGAATGTGCGGGGCGAGATCTCGGCATAGAGCGGCCCCTTATATCCGGCGGCGACGCGGTCGAACTCGGTGGCATGGTCGGTGATCAGGCGGGTAAAGACATCGAGCCGCCCGGTCGAGCTTTTCGGGTTGGCCATGCCCTGGTCGCCCTTGGCCAGATGCAGGGATTCCAGCAGCGGCACGATGTAGACGCAGCCCTTCTCCAGTACCGCG
>CBDUSV010000255.1:0-4704 GCA_965369885.1 uncultured bacterium | reverse complement strand
CCAAGGGGTTATAACCCAGGGCATTGGCCGGCGAAATACCCCTGAACGGGGATGCAGGGAGAGCGGGTCATGGCGCGGTTTAATCGGCAAGTGAACACCAAGCGGCGTATCAGTACCAAGGTCATCGGTGGCAAGGTCCAGCGTAAGGACCGCTTTGACGAAACCCCAAACTATTGGAACACATCTCAATCCATCCCGGTGATCGACCGCGAACGTCCGGGCCCGGGCTATCGCCACCTGTTGCGCAAGAAAGATGTCGAGGACTTCATCGATATCCTGCCCGACTGGGACGAGCTGTCGACCGGGCTTGACGCCATCGTGCTGGCCGAGGGCGAAGAGGGCATGTATGGCTGGTACGACATGGGCGTCGTCGGCATCTGCGCCTGGCCGCGCAAGATTTGGGTGCGGGAAAGCCGCGACCATTACGATGACCACAAGGATCTGTTCAAACGCCTCGGCGTCGAGCCCGATTTCCGTGGCGAGTGGGTGCATTGGAAGCACACCGAGGCCACGGTCAAGGCGTTCCAGCTCATGCGCGTGTTGGTCCATGAACTCGGTCACCACCACGACCGCATGACATCGCGGGCCCAGGAATGGTGCGGCCGCGGCGAGGATTATGCCGAGGCCTATGCCAAGCGCTATGAGCCCTTGATCCTGGAGCGCTATTTCGAACGCTTCGGACTGGTGTGAGCGGTTTCCAATTCCGGGTCGAGCGCCGTGCCCCGGAGATTGGCGCCGTCCATCTTGGCGCCCTCAAGATCCGTATCGGTCAGGTTGGCGTTGGAAAGATCGGCGCCTTTTAGATTGGCGCCCTTGAGATTGGCCTTTGCCAGATCGGCGTGGCGCAAATCCGCATTCTCCAGTCTCACCGACCACTTGCGCGTATCGGTCTCGCCATATCCGGTGTTGACCAGGGCAATGGGGCCGAGGATGGCCTGCTTTAATCGCGCGCGGTAGAGCTTGGCGCCCCTGAGGTTGGCGCCCTTGAGGTTGGCGTCCTTGAGGTTGGCCTGGGAAAGATCGGCGCCCGACAAATCGACAAGCAGCATCTGGCACCCCTTGAGCACGGTGCTCGAGAGATTGGCGTCACTCATGATGGCGCCGTTGAAGTTCATATCCCTCAGGTCCAATTCGCTGAGATCCTGGTGGCTGAGATCGGCCCGCCGTCCGTCGGTGCCGTTGGAATCGATCCACAGCACATGATCCAGCAGCGCCATGCGGACCCCGGAGGACAGGCTATCGGTGCCGCGCGCGCTGATCGCCTGACCGAGATCGACGTTGCCCAGCTTGGCGCCTTCGAACACGGCCCCGGTGATCCGCGCACCCTTGATCCTGGCGCCGCCCAGCACCGCGTTGGTGAAATTGGCTTCCGACAGATCGGCGCCGGTGAGATCGGCGTTCGACAGATTGACGCCCTCGAGGGTGGCCGAGTTCAAGTTGGCGTTGGTAAGGTTGATCTCCGACAGATCGGAGCCGGTGAACACCGCATCGGAAAGATCGGCGCCGACCGCCGAGGTCTTGACCAGCTGGGCCGAGGAGAGATTGGTGTTGCGCAGTGTCGCGCGGTCGAGGCTGGCGTCGCGCAGATCCGCGTTGGCGTTGCCGCTTTCATCACCGCGGCCGAGCACGGTCCCGGCGCGAAGATCGGCCTCGTCCAGATTGGCTTCGTTCAGACAGGCGCTACGGAACCGGGCGCCCTTGAGATCGGCCCGGTAGAGCCGTGCCCGGGTGAGGTCGGCTTTGTCGAAATTGGCGGTGAACAGGTCGGCGTGGCTGAGGTTGGTGTCGACCAGCTTGGCGCTGCTGAAATCGGCGCCGACTGCGGAGATATTCTGCAAATTGAGGCCGCTGAGGTCGATCCCCGAAAGGTCCTTAAATGACAGATTGGCGCGCACCCCGCCGGTACGCCCGCGAAGAAATCGGGCATGGCTGGTCAGGATTTCATCCAGGTTGCCATCGAATTGGGCTGGGTTGCCGTCCATGGCTTAAGATTTACCCCGATCGGGTAAAGAAACCTTAACGCCCGGGGTTTTCCTAATCGGCCACGGCCCCAGTGGGTGTCAGGGTGGGAGCCAAGGTTGTGGCGGTTGTGACGCTTTCGCCCGGCTGCTAGTTTCGTGGGCAGCCATCACGGCCAAAAAAACCTTAGATGCGGGGGAATCCATGATCAACGCGGCGATTGTCGGAATGGGCGGCTTCGGCCGCCGCCTGGTGGCATCTGTACAGGGTCCCGAGCGCCAGGGCGGGGGAGACAACAGCCCATCCATCCGTTTTGTCGCCGGCGTCGCCCGCACACCGGCCCAGGTGTCGGACTTTGCTCAGGCCCACGGCATCTCCCTTGCCGATGATTTGGACCACGCGCTCGCCGATCCCGCCATCGACGCGGTGGTGGTGGCGACGCCCAATTCGCTCCATGGCGGCCAGGCGATCTTAGCGGCTACGGCGGGCAAGCATGTCATGGTGATCAAGCCCCTGGCGCTACGCATTGAGGACGCCCGGGCGGCGGTGGCGGCGGCGGTCAAGGCCAAGGTGGTGCTGGCCCATGGCAACAACCGCCACTTTTTGCCGGCCATCGTCGAGCTGCGGAACCGGGTCAAGGCCGGCGCCCTTGGCGAGGTGGTGCACGCGGAAGGCATGTTCGCCACCGACCGCATGGCCGGCTATCGGCCCGGGCCGTGGAAGACCGATGCAGCCGAATCGCCGCCATCTTGCCTGGCGAGCCATGTGCTTGATCTCATGGTTGATATGTTGGGCCCGGTGGAACGGGTCTTCGTCGAGAGCCACCGGCGCACCATCCAGGTCGAGCTCGACGAAGCCACGTCGGTTCTGTTGCGCTTCAAATCCGGCATCACCGGGTATCTCGCGGCTTTCGGGGCGACGGCGCCCTTGACCCGGCTTCAGGTCTTCGGCTCCGGGGGCTGGGCCGAGGTCCGCGACGACAGCCATTTCGAAGCCCATCCCATGGAAGGCGAGACCGAGATCGTTGAACACGGGCGGTTCAACAGCGCCCGGGCCGAGCTTGAGACTTTCGCCGCCGCCATCGATGGCACCGCGCCCTATCCCATTGTCACCGAGGACGCGGTTCACAGCGTCGCGGTCTATGAGGCCATCAGCCGCTCGGCCGAGACCGGCAACCCGGAAACCGTGGCCTAGCCTCGATTCCGGCCCATAACCCAACTCACACCCGCGACCCCGATCACCACGCCGATGGCGTTGGCCATGGCGTCGCCGAATTCTCCCGTCCGCCCCGGGACATGGATCTGGGCGACCTCCAGCACGACGCCGAGGGCGATCAGCCCAAGGGCAATGAAGTGACGCGTCCGGGTCTCACCGAAACCTGCGCCGCCCAAGGCGGCAACGCCGCCGTAGGACAACGCGTGGAGTAGCTTGTCCCATAGATTGACCTGGGGCAGGGCGTCGGCCGGCAGCACCGAGGTCACGGTGATGATGCCGACCCCACACCAGAACCCTATCCGTGCCCAGCAATATCTGCCCATGTCGCGTCCTTAACCGGTGGCTGGCGGTATCATACGGGCTCGCCGATGGGAATTCATGGTGCTAGATTGGAAATTGGCAAGCGCGGCTTTGATGGCGCAATCAGGGAGAACAAAATGCAATACCGCCGGTTGGGAAAAGACGGGTTGGAGGTTTCGGCCATCGGACTGGGTGGCATGGCCATGACCAACATCTATGGCGCCGCCGATGAGACTGAATGCATCGCCGCCGTCCATGAGGCCGTCGACCAGGGCATGGATTTCATCGATTCCTCCGATGCCTATGCCGCCGGCGCCAATGAGGAAATGCTGGGCCGTGCCATCCGGGGCCGCCGCGACAAGGTCGTTCTCTCCACCAAGTTCGGCAATTGCCGCGATGCCGAAGGCCGCCAGTTCATCAACGGCAAGCCGGACTATGTCATCGAGGCCTGCGACGCCAGCCTCTTACGCCTCGGCGTCGATGTCATCGATCTTTTTTACCAGCACCGGGTCGACCGCTCGACCCCGATCGAGGACACGGTGGGGACGATGGCCAGGCTAATCGAGGCGGGCAAGGTGCGCTATCTCGGCCTGTCCGAGGCCGCGCCCGACACCATCCGCCGCGCCCATGCCACCCATCCCATCGCGGCGCTGCAGACCGAATATTCCCTGTTCACCCGCTTCGCCGAGGAGGACATCCTGCCGGTCTGCCGCGAGCTTGGCATCGGCTATGTCGCCTACAGCCCGTTGGGCCGCGGCATTCTCAGCGCCACCATCAAGACCGTGGACGATCTGGCGCCCAAGGACCGGCGCCGCGACCAGCCGCGCTACGGCGAAGACAACCTTGCCCACAATGTCACATTGCTTGCGCCGGTCGAGGAGCTGGCGGCGGCCAATGGCTGTAGTCCGGCGCAGCTGGCGCTGGCCTGGCTGTTGGCCCAGGGTGACGACATCGTTCCCATCCCCGGCACCAAACAGCGCAAACATTTAAACGAGAACATCGCCGCCCTCGACATCACCCTCGATGCTGCCACCCTCGATGCGCTTGACAAGGCGGTGCCTCCCGGTGCTTCCCATGGCGACCGTTCGCCCGCCGGGCAATTGAAGAACATGAATATCTAGGGACGGGGATACGGCGATGAAATACCACCAGTTCGGCAACAGCGATTTGCGCATCTCCGCCATCGGGCTCGGCTGTTTCGGCATGTCCGGCGCCTATGGCGCCGCCGAC
>CBDUSV010000254.1:0-4707 GCA_965369885.1 uncultured bacterium | reverse complement strand
CCGGGCTACGGGGGAGAACAACCGATGGCGACGCCCACCATCTATCTCGGGCTTCAGCTCATCATGCCGGGCGAGACCGCGCCGTGCCACAAGCACACCCCATGCGCGATCCGCTTCGTGATCGAGGGCTCCGGCGGTTTCACCCTGATCAACGGCGAGAAATGCCCGATGGAAAAGGGCGATCTGATCCTGACGCCGTCGGGCATGTGGCATGAACATGGCCATGAAGGCGACACCCCGGTGATCTGGCTCGATGCCCTGGATCTGCCCCTGATCCAGCACCTGGAGGCGTCATACTGCACCGAAGGCACCCATAGTGAGCCCGGCAACAAACCGGATTCGTCCCAGACGCGGTATCGCCGCGCCGGCCTGGTGCCTTACCAATCCCTGAACGATGTGCGCCCGCCCTACCCGCTTCTGCGCTATCCCTGGGCCGAGGTCCGCGAGGCCTTGGAGAAGATCGCCCTTGAGGCGGCCGACAGCGATTTGGTCTGGCTCGCCTATGTCAACCCGGAAACCGGCGTCGAATGCCTGCCGGCGCTGGGCTTTTCCGCCGTCATGCTGCGTCCCGGCGAGCGGGCGACGCCGCCCCGGCGTTCGGCGTCGGCGGTGATGCATGTGATCGAAGGCAAGGGCGAAAGCGTGGTCGACGGGGAGGTCTTCACCTGGTCGGAAAGCGATACCTACGTGATCCCCAACCACGCCAAGCTGGAGATCACCAACGCTTCGAATGACCACCCCGCCTTCCTGTTCATGGTCGACGACGCGCCGTTGCAACGCAAGCTCGGCTTCTATGAGGAATTCGCCCCCGAACCCACCCCCGGCGCCTGACCGCAGCGGTCAGTCACAGGCCACCGACACCGCCTCCTTGCCAGGGCCATAATATGAAATCTTGCATTTCATGTTGACCTTGAGCTTGGAGCGCCGGG
Source organism: uncultured bacterium (assembly GCA_965369885.1). GTDB lineage: Bacteria > Pseudomonadota > Alphaproteobacteria > SMXQ01 > SMXQ01 > JAZFWG01. Next base: position 3,778 of record CBDUSV010000254.1, on the reverse strand, counting down.
TCTTCTTGCCGGCGATATAGACCTTGGTGCGCGATCCGCTGATCCGCGTCGTCACTTCCTTGCCCGATTTGTCGCGCAACGTCAGGATCCGGCCCTTGCGCTTGATCTTGAGAATCGGCGAGTTGAAGGTGACCGTATCGGGTTTGACATTGGCCACCTTGTCGAGCAACGCCACCACCTCCGGCGGCTGGTTCAGGGATTGCTTGATCAGCTTCAGCACATCGTCACCGAACAAAGGATTGATCGAGCGCCTCATCTTCTTGGCATCCGACAACAACTTCGGATCGGTCAAGGCCTGGCGATAGGCGGCGCGGAGAACCTTGAGGCGGCCAGGCTTGATGCCCGGCGGGCCGGCGGTCACCCGGGCCAAGGCGCCCTGGGAGGTGATCAGATTGACCACCGAGCGGGCGGCGGGGGTCTTGGCATATGTCATGGCCCGGGGCACGTTCTTCAGCACATCGGGCACCTTGTCGCCAAAACGCAGGATGTATTGGCCCTTGCCGGTCTGGATGAATTGCAGATAGCTCTCATAGTCGCTGAGCCGGCCTTCGACCTCCTTGCGCAACATCGCCAGGATGACGTTGGAAGTGGTATAGCCGAACAGCAGTTTGAGATTAAGCCCGAAGGTAAATTTGAGCAGCTGCAGTTCGGTGTAGGCGGCGCTGCCGACGCCGGACATGGCGAACTTGACGGCGCGCTTGGGGTCGCTGAGCGCGGCAATGTCATTGACGCCGGAACTGACGCTGGTGATCAGCACCCGCGAGCTCGACGCCGCCTTGCCCAGGAAGCTCATCTTGCGCAGATCAAACTTCACCCCCTTGCCGCCGACCAGTTGGGAATAGACGATGCCGATATTGAAGGTGCCGATGGTCAAGCCGTTGGGCTTTGACGTGTAGATCAAATTGGTGCCGATGATATGGCCGGCGCCGGGCTTGTTGCGGACGATGAAGGTAGACCCCGGAAGGTGCTTTTCCATATAACGGGCGACCAGGCGGCCATAGGCGTCATAACCGCCGCCGGGGCTGGTGGCGACCACGTAGGTCACGGTCTTGCCCTGGAAATAGTCCGCCGTCTCCGCCGCCATGGCGGGGCCGGCCAAGCCGGCCAAACCCAAGACAAGCAGTAAGCTCAACCAAAATCCGCGTCGTAACATCACACTCTCCCTATCAGAAAACTTGTTGGTTATGGCGCCGCGCTCAGGCGGCGTTCTCCCATTTGTCGATATCCACCTCCCAGCCCTTGGTCTGGCCCAGATCGAAGGCGTTGCCCTCGGGATCGCGCAGGCGGTATTCGGCGTAAGGCCTGTCGGCCGGGCGCTCGGCCACCGGGACTTCCTTCGAGAACGCCGCGACCTTGTCGGTGAGGTCACCGACCAGGAAGCCGATATGGTTGAAGCCGTAGCGCGCCTCGTGGCCCTCCAGGGTCTTGTTGTAAAAGGGATGGACCGCCAGGTTGGTGAAACCGTCCCCGGCGAAGCGGTTCTTGCGGTCCTGCTCGCGGCGCAGCAACGACGAGTTCAATTCGCGGAAGCCGAACAGGATGTCATAGAACTCGAGGATATTGGTGGGATCCAGCGCGTTGAAGGCGATGTGCGCCATGCGCGGCACCCGGCGCTCTTCTTTCGGCAAGCCGAAGCCAGTGGAAGATAGGCTGACCGCGCGGCATTCCGGGTCGTAGATCCGCACTTCGCCGAAATGGGTGCCGCCCGGCTCGTCCACCACCATGGCCCGCGGATTGCGGTCGAGATAGCGCGTGATGACGGTGTCCGGGTTGTCGACCTCAAGCCCGACATGATGGAGCCCAAGGATCGGGTCGGGCTCGTTCAAGTCGTCGCGCGCCTTCAGGAAAGTGAGATTGAAGTAGCCGTCGGTCAGGGACACGTCGCCGGCATTCGAGCGCCCGAGCTCATCCAGATTGAGATGCCGGGCATAGAAATTCGATAGCTCATCGGGGTTTTCCGTTAGAAACGCGAGGTAACGAAGTCTGGCCATGTTTGCTCTCCTCAATTTATGCGACCCGCCATTAGCTGACGATGTCCCATTTGTCGAAATCAACCTCCCAGCCCTTGGATTGGCTGAGGTCGAACTTGTTGCCCTCCGGGTCGTGGACGCGGTATTCGGCGAAGGGCCGGTCGTCGGGCCTCTCGGTCACCGACAGCATATCGGACAAGGCGTCCAGTTTCTTGTCCTGATCGTCGACCAGAAAGCCGAAATGGTTAATGCCGAAGCGCGCCTCGTGGCCCTCTGATTCCGAATAGAACGGATGAATGGCAAGATTGGTGACCCCGTCGCCGGCGAAACAATTGACCTTGCCACGGTGGCGATAGAGGGTGTTGGCGCCGATCTCGCGGAAGCCAAGAATCTCGCGGTAGAAATCGAAGATTTTCTGCGGACACAGCGCATTCATGGCGATGTGGGCGATGCGCGGATAGCGCCGTTCGGGGGCATCGACGCCGAATGCGCCTTGGGAAAGGGTGATGGGATTGGCTTCGGGATCGAAAATCCGCGTGGTGCCGTAATGCAGCCCGCCGGGTTCGGGGATCGCCAGGCCGTTCGGGTCATATTCGCGGTAGCGCGCCAGCACGTCCGAGATGCTATCCACCGTCAAGCCCACATGGTGGAGGCCAAGCTCCATCCTGGGCTCGCCAAGCTCCGGGCGCCGGTTGAACAGGGTCACATTGTAAAAGCCGTCAGTGAGGGAAACATCACCCTCGTTGGACCGTCCCAGTTCCGACATGCCGAGTTGGCGGCCATAGAAATCCGCCAGTTCGTCGGGCTTGTCGCTGAGTACGGCCAGGTAACGGATCTGTGGTTCCATGGCGGTACCTTAAGCCTCGCAAAGGTCGAGCAGGACCCCGTCCACATCGGCGAAATGGTATTGGCCGAACGGGCACGAAGCCCGGGCGAGATCGTGGCGCACCGCGCTTTCCTTGCCGGCGCCGAAGGTGCGCGGGGTGAGATGGGGGTTGTGGCCGGCGATACGCGCGATGTCACCCTTGACCGCGTCGATGCTTTCGACCTGGAAACCGATATGGTCGAGGCCCGGCCCGGTGATGCCGGTGCCGGAGAAATCGCCGATGTCCCATGGCATGATGACCATGGTGATGCGGCCATCGGTCAGGCAATGGGTGCCCTCGCCGGCCTTGACGTTGGCCGGGCTCAACTCGAAAACCTCGGTGTAGAATTCCGCCACCGCTTCGGGATTGACGGTGCGCATGGCGAAATGGTTGACGGTGCGCTCTTGCTCCCACTCGCCCTCGGCATAGACGTCGCGGCGGTTCTCGATGTGCTTCTGCGACAGATCGAAGACGTGGCCGTCGGGATCATGGCCGCTATAGCCGGCATATTGACGGTTGCCCGGCCGCTTGACGACATGGAGCCGGGGGTAGTTCTGCTTGATGCGGTCCAGCACCTCGTCCAGATCCTCCACATCGAAGCCGAAATGGTCGAACCCGGCGGGGCGTCCCGACTTTCTGGGATTGACGTTGAAGCCGACATAGCCGTCTGAGAAACACACCGAGCCGTCCGGCGGCGAGGTCGGCGACGTCTTCACCCCGAACACCGACTGATAGAACTTGCCCTCTAGCGAATACTGGTCGCTGATGATGGCGAGATGGTTGATCTTGGCGAACATGCGCGCCTACCCCCCTTAGCGGGGCGCGGATCGGCCGCACCCCCCGCTAGTGTATCAACTTCTCCCGGGTTTTAGTTCCCTGATATCAGCCTTCGCTGATATCGATCAGCACACCGTCGACATCGGCCATCTGATGCTGGCCCAT
>CBDUSV010000253.1:0-4731 GCA_965369885.1 uncultured bacterium | reverse complement strand
CGGGGGCGGGGGGGGGGGCGCGGGGGGGGCGGGCCTGGCGGGGGGCGGGGGGCGCGGAGGGGGCCGGCGCGGACGGCGCGGGAGCGGCGGATGGGGCCGGCGCGGCGGAAAGATAGCCCAGCACATCGCCCTTGGTCAGCCGGCCGCCACGGCCGGTGGCCGGGATTGCCGATGGATCGAGCTTGTTGTCCTCGACCAGTTTGCGTACCGCCGGCGACAGGGCCACGGCGGCGGCGGGTTGTTCGGCGGGCGCGGGCGCGGGCGGCGCGGGGTCTGCCTTGGCCGGCGCTGGCGCGGGGGCGGGTTCTGATTTGGCCGGGGATTTTTCTGGGGATTTATCTGGGGCGGCGCCATCGCCGATGCGCCCGAGAACGGCGCCGACATCGACCTCGTCGCCTTCGGCGGCGAGGATTTCGCTGAGCACGCCGGCGGATTGGGCGTTGACCTCCACCGAAACCTTGTCGGTCTCAAGCTCGACCAAGGGCTCGTCGGTGGCGACGGCGTCGCCCTCCGCCTTGAGCCACTTGACGACGATGGCTTCGGTGACCGATTCGCCCAGTTCGGGCACGACAATGTCACTCGGCATCAATGCTTCTCACATCCATTGCAGGGGACAATAGCCGACCGTTTGCTCCGGGGATAGCACCTAACAACACGCATGGTGATTGTCCTTGCGGCTGGGGCATGACTGGGACGGGCTCAGGGGATGGTCAGGGCGTCTTCGACCAGGCGCGCTTGTTCGCGGTTGTGGCGGCGCAACAATCCGGTCGCGGTCGACGCCGCTTCCTTGCGGCCGACATAGACCGGCCGGGTGCAATTGAGGCCGGTGGCGCAGATCACATCCTCGAGGCGGCGGTCGATGAACGACCACGCCCCCATATTGCGCGGTTCCTCCTGGCACCACACCACCCGGGCATTGGGGTAACGCTTCAACTCCTGGGCCAGCGGCCGGGCCGGGAACGGATAGAGCTGTTCCATGCGCACGATGGCGATGTCATCGATGCCGCGCTCTTCGCGGCCTTCGAGAAGATCGTAATAGACCTTGCCTGAGCACAACACCACCTGGCGCACCGCCTCGTCGGCGGCCAGGGTTTCGGATTCCGCGATCACCCGGTGGAATCTGGTCTTGGGCCCGAATTCGCTGAGCCGCGAGACGCAGCGTTTGTGGCGCAGCAGCGATTTCGGCGTCATCACAATCAGGGGCTTGCGGATTTTGCGGCGCATCTGGCGGCGCAGGACGTGGAAATAGTTGGCCGGCGTGGTGCAATTGACGACCTGGATGTTGTCCTCGCCGCACAGTTGCAGGTAGCGCTCGGGCCGGGCCGAGGAATGTTCCGGCCCTTGGCCCTCATGGCCATGGGGCAACAGCATGACCAGGCCGCTCATGCGCAGCCATTTGCTTTCGCCCGGGGTGATGAACTGATCGATGATGACCTGGGCGCCGTTGGCGAAATCGCCGAACTGGGCCTCCCACAGCACCAGGGCGTCCGGGTCGGTGATCGAATAGCCGTACTCGAACCCCAGCACCGAGGCCTCCGACAACGGCGAATCGACGACCTCGAAGGTGGCCTGGCCCTCTCGCAGATTGTTGAGCGGCACGTAACGCCGTTCGTCGTTCTGGTCGACCAGCACGGAATGGCGCTGGGAAAAGGTGCCGCGGCCGGAATCCTGGCCCGAGAGGCGGACCCGGGTGCCCTCGACCAGCAGCGATCCGAACGCCAGCGCCTCCGCCGCCGCCCAATCGATGCCTTCACCGGTCTCGAACATGTTGTGGCGCGCACCCATCAGCCGCTTGATGCGGGGATGGACGTCGTGGGACTCCGGCAGGCTGGACAGGACCAGGCCGATCTGTTTGAGGGCCGCGATATTGACCACCGTATCGCCGTGGCGGTCTTCCCCCGAGGCAACCTCGATGCCGGTCCAGGCCCCTTCCAGCCAGTCGGCCTTGTTGGGCTTGTAGGACTTGGAGGCCTCGAATTCGGTCTCCATGAGTTGGCGGAAATCTCCTTTGACGGCCTCGACCTCGTCGGCGGTCATCACCCCTTCGTCGATCAGCCTTCCGGCGTAGATCTCCTGAGCCGTCGGGTGGTCTTTGATCTCGCGGTACATCAGGGGCTGGGTGAAGGACGGCTCGTCGCCTTCATTGTGGCCGGCCCGGCGGTAACAGAACATGTCGATGACGATGTCCTTGTGGAACTTCTGGCGGTATTCGGTGGCGAGGCGGGCAACATGGACCACGGCTTCGGGATCGTCGCCATTGACATGGAAGATCGGCGCCTGAACCATCTTGGCGACGTCCGACGGGTAGGGCGAGGACCGCGAATAGTTCGGCGATGTGGTGAAACCGATCTGGTTGTTGACGATGACATGAACGGTGCCGCCGGACCGGTAGCCGCGCAGCCCGGAGAAATCGAAGGTCTCCGCCACCAGCCCCTGGCCGGCGAAGGACGCATCGCCATGCATCAATATCCCCATGACCTGATCACGGTTGGTGTCGCCGAGCTGGGCCTGCTTGGCCCGGACCTTGCCGATCACCACCGGGTCCACCGCCTCGAGATGGGATGGGTTGGGGTTGAGCGACAGATGCACCACATTGCCTTCGAAGTCACGGTCCGCCGAGGTGCCGAGATGGTATTTGACGTCGCCGGAACCCTGGACGTCTTCGGGGTTGGCGGCGTTGCCTTGGAATTCGGAGAAGATGGCGGCGTAGGATTTATCCATGATGTTGGCGAGAACGTTGAGGCGGCCGCGGTGGGGCATGCCGAGGACGATCTCCTTGACCCCGAGCAAGCTCGCACGGTGAATGATCTCCTCGAGGCAGGGGATCGCCGCCTCGGCGCCTTCGAGGCCGAAGCGCTTGGTGCCGGTGTATTTCACCTGCAGGAACTTCTCGAAACCTTCCGACGAGGAGAGATCGCGATAGATCGCCTTCTTCTGGTCGGGCTCAAGCGCCAGCCGGTTGCGGCTGCCCTCGACATTCTGCTGGATCCAGGACTTCTCATCCGGTTCCTGGATGTGCATGAACTCGACGCCGACGCGTTCGCAATAGGTCTCCTTCACCACCTCGAGAATCTTTTCCAGGGTGGCGGTCTCGAGCCCAAGGACGTAATTGATGAAAATCTCGTGGCCGTAATCGGCGTCGGTAAAGCCGTAGGTGGCGGGATCGAGCTCGGGATGGTGTTCGTTTCCCTCTATCCCTAGGGGATCAAGATCGGCGATGAGGTGGCCGCGCACCCGATAGGCCCGGATCATCATCAGCGCCCGGATCGAATCCAGGGTCGCGGCCCGGATCAAGTCCTGATCCGCCGCCAGGGGCGGTGACGCCGCCGATTCGGCCTCTGGCGCCAATTCGGCCTCTGAAATGGCCTCGCCATTGGTCACCAGCCGGCTTTTCCGGGGCGACCAGCTGGCGCCCTCCAATTCCTTGAGAACCTCCTGGGCGTCGTCGTCCAATCCGGCGAAGAACTGCGCCCAGCCTGGGTCGACCGAGGCGGAATCCTTGATATAGCGCGCGTACAGCTGCCCGATGAAGGCGCTGTTGGCGCCGGAAAGAAATGTGCTGTCAGTCAGTCGTGTCGCCATGCCGGGCTCCGTTAAGTCCCGAATATGAGGCCTCAATCTTAATTTTTTACCACTTCCAACAATGTTGTGCCGAGGCTTGCCGGCGACGAGGCGACCGTAATGCCGGCGCTTTTCAAGGCCTCGATCTTGTCGCCGGCGCCGCCCTTGCCGCCCGAGATGATGGCCCCGGCATGGCCCATGCGCCGGCCTGGCGGCGCGGTGACCCCGGCAATGAAGCCAACTATCGGCTTCTTGGTCTTGGCGGATTTGACCAGGTCCGCCGCTTCCTCCTCGGCGGTGCCGCCAATCTCGCCGATCATGACGATGGCCTGGGTTTCATCGTCGCCCAGGAACAATTCCAGGCAATCGACGAACGAGGTCCCGGGCAGGGGATCGCCGCCGATGCCGATACAGGTGGACTGGCCGAGGCCCGCCGCCGTGGTCTGGGCCACCGCCTCATAGGTCAGCGTGCCCGAGCGCGACACGATGCCGACCTTGCCCGGCGTGTGGATATGGCCCGGCATGATACCGATCTTGCAGGCATCCGGCGTGATGATGCCGGGGCAGTTGGGGCCGATCAGCCGGGTGCTCGAGCCATCGAGGACGCGCTTGACCCGCACCATGTCGAGCACCGGTATGCCCTCGGTGATGCACACCACCAACGGCACCTCGGCATCGATGGCCTCGAGGATGGCATCGGCGGCAAAAGGCGGCGGCACATAGATCGCCGAGGCATCGGCGCCGGTCCCGGCCACCGCGTCGGCGACGGTGTCGAACACCGGCAGATCGAGATGTTTGGTTCCGCCCTTGCCGGGGGTGACGCCACCGACCATGCGGGTGCCGTAGGCAATGGCCTGTTCGGAATGGAAGGTACCCTGGGAACCGGTGAACCCCTGGCAGATGACCTTGGTATCCTTGTTGACCAGGACAGCCATCACGCCACCTCCTTGACAGCGGCGACGATATTTTCGGCGGCTTCGGCCAGATTGTCGGCCGACACGATGGCAAGGCCCGATTGTTCCAGGATCTTCTTGCCCAACTCCACATTGGTGCCTTCGAGCCGCACCACCAAGGGGACATGGAGGCTGACCTCGCGGGCGGCGGTGGTGATGCCATCGGCGATGACGTCACAGCGCATGATGCCGCCGAAGATATTGACCAGGATGCCTT
>CBDUSV010000252.1:0-4749 GCA_965369885.1 uncultured bacterium | reverse complement strand
GGCGGTTTGATGCACTGGTTCACCTGTAAGGGCTTCCGCCATTGCCTCGCCTTCAAGGTGATCCACTCGGGCCAATTGTTGTTCGTGGAACCGACCAGCGCGCGCATGGTGATCGTCGCATCCGGTGGCTGGGCATGGACGTGGCTCAAGGAATTCTGCCGGCTCGGCTGCCGCATTGTCGTTGTCGAGCGGTCGTTTCCAATTCTCCCCAAAACGCGCCAAACAACGCCACGGGTTGGCCCGCTCTTGACCTGCGCCTCGGTTGTGGCGTATGCAATTGGCATTGAAGGCTGGGTGATGACGCCGAAACAACTCTATGATCGATTGATCCGCGACTATGGCGGCGAGGAGATCAAGCCTTGAGGTTGGTCGCCGCGAATAGTTCCAAAGAATTCATCGAATGGCTGCGCGAGCGCGGCTATCCTGATCTTGACAAGACTTGGGGTGTCGGGCTGCTTGACGCCTGTTTCAAGTATTGGGTTTACAGCGAGAACCCCAAAGACAACTTGGTATATGGCGTCGTCTGGTATCATTGGGGCGAAGCCGAAAATACTCTTGTTGTCCATGTCTGCGCCATACCTGGGCTCAATATCTTTGATCGTCAATTGATGGGCGATTTCTACAAGGTCCCAGAATTGCTTGGTGCGCGGCGCTTGATCGCTCATGTGAATATGCCTGGGATTGGCGCCCTGGCCAAGTTCGCTGGGTGGACGCCGAATGAACATGGCAGCTACAGCATTGACCTTCCGAGCCCGTGGGCTCGCTATGATCCGGGAGTGAAAGGACGAAAAGATGGGTGCGATATTAGGGGGCGGCGCGAAGGCCCCGGACACATCGGCGCAGGAAGCGAGGATCGCGGAGGATCGCAAGAAAGCCGACGCGGAAAAGCGGGAACTTGCGACCCAGAGATCAGCACGGACGGCGCGGCGGCGCCGGGGCCGTAGCCGAACCCTATTCGAGCAATTGGCCGGCGTGACGCAAGGGCTTTCGGAAAGCCTCGGGGGCGGTGCGTGAGCATTCGTGAGAAAGTCTATCTGGCGGTGATCACGGCGCTTGGTCTCGGTGCGATGTTCTTGGCGTTCGGGGACATCTGCATATGGATAGGGATATTCAAGTATGCCCCGGCGTAGCGTCAAGCAGCTCAAGAAGGGATGGGGCGCGGCCAAGGCCCGGCGCACCAATTGGGAGAGTACATGGCGTGACGCCTACCGCTATGCCCTGCCGCAGCGCGACATCATCGACAGTCCAAAGCCGGGTCAGCCCAAGGGCGACATTGTGATGGACAGCACCGCGATCAATTCCACCGCCGCGTTCGTCAACCGTATCCAGCAAGCCTTGTTCCCGCCCTTCCAGGATTTCATCACCCTGGAGCCCGGCCCCGCGCTGGAGGGTGATCAAGCGGTCGAGGACCAAGCCCGCAAGCAGCTTGCCGACATCGCCAAGATGTTCCATGCCTTGATGCACCGGTCGAACTTCAAGGTCGCCATCAATGAGATGCTGTATGATCTCGCCGTTGGTACCGGCGTCATGATGATGCTGGAAGGCCCCGATGATAATCCCTTCAACTTCGTCTCCGTCGCGCTGCCGTTGGTGGCGCTGGAGATGGGCGCCTGGGGCGGTGTCGGCGCGATCTACCGTGAACACAAGCTTACCCTTGGCGTCATCGAGGAACAGTGGCCCGATATCCAGATACCAAAGGATTGGCAAGATCGGGGCAAGGATGATGAGACGGCGGAATTCACCTTGTTCGATTGCACCTATCGGGACAACGAGGATGGCATTCGATATTACGATCTGTGGCGCGAGGAAGATGAGCAATTCTTGCTTGAGAACCCACGCACCTATGAGGGCGTCGGGCCATGGATCACGCCGCGATGGGTCACAGCCGCCAATGAGGTTTATGGACGCGGGCCGCTCATTTTCGCGCTGCCCGATATCCGCACCATCAACCGCGCCAAGGAACTGGTCCTCATGAACGGCTCGCTCACCATCGCGCCGATCTACACCGCCACCAATGATGGCGTGTTCAACCCCAACACCGCCCGGTTCCGTCCCGGCTCTGTGATCCCCGTCGCCCGCAACCAAGGCCATCCCATTGGTGCATCCCTCGATGTCCTGCCGCGCGCTGGCGATTTCAACATTGCCCAGTTGATCATTGAGGACTTGGCCCGCTCAATTAAGCAAATGCTGTTCGACCGCGCCTTGCCGCCCGAAGCCGGCCCGATACGGAGCCCTACTGAGATTGTCGCGCGCATCAAGGAGCTGGCGGTCAACACCGGCCCCGCCTTTGGGCGCCTGATGGAAGAACTCTTGGTTCCGATCGTCATGCGCGGGCTGGAGATCATGCAGCGCAAGGGGCTGATAGATTTCCCGCTCACGATCGATGGAAGCACGGTCAAGGTCAACATCACTTCGCCGCTGGCCCAGGAACAGAACCTTGAGGATATCCAGAACGTGGCGAACTGGATACAGCTCTCATCCTCCCTCGGTCCCGAATTCGCCATGCTCGGTATCAAGGTCGAGGACCTGTCATCGTGGTACGCGAAGAAACTCGGCGTTGATCAGGACCTCGTGAGGGACAAGCCGGAGCGCGACAAGTTGCAAATGATCGTCGGCGAGCTGATCGCCAAGCAGCAATTCGCGCAGCAAACCGGCGAGGTTGAGGAAGAACAGGCAGCGGGAGCCCCGGCATGATCGAGCCCGTGATCCCAGCAGGGGGGTTCAATCCCCACGTTGACGAGCCCGAGGACGAAGGTGATGCCGCGTTGCGTGAAGCCCGCGAGGCGCAAGAGAAGATCGAGGATATGGCACTTTCGATCTTTGGACGCGGCCAGGGCAAGGTATTCATGGCCTATCTGCGATCCCGCACCGAGACGGCGCCTGGGTTCCAAGCGGAAATGGGCTTGTTGAACGGCATCGCCTGGGGGTTCTGCCGCGAGGGCCAGAACAGTATCGTGCGACATATTGACGATTTAATGGCAAGAGCCATGGAGAGGAAGTGAGATGAGCAGGAAACCGAAATCAAAGACCGAGACGAAAGCCCCGGATGAACCTGCGCCCGAACCTGTCCTGACGGATAGCGTCAAGGGCGGCAATGTCGAGGTTTCTTGCCTGGAGGCCTGTATCCGTGCGATGGATGAGGCTTGCAACGCCTTCGGAGCGATCCCGCCGCAGCGCCAGGACAGCGAGCTGCGCGGCATCCTCCAGGAATACACCGATCGGCGGGCCGGTGTCATGGTACGTCTAGCCCGCGTCAAGCAACGAGCTGAGGAGTGAAGCCATGGCGCAACAAGCCATCAAGTTTATCCAGAATGGTGACGGCACATACACGGCGACAATTGTTGCCGATGCCGTCACCAGCCTTGATGCCGGCGAGGATTTCCGCCTTGTGGTCGAGGACACCTTGACCGAGAGTGAAATTCACGACCGGGTACAGCAACTCATCACCACGCTCAGGGACGGCCAGGAAGTCCTTGACGCGGCCCTACTCTAAAAGGAGAAGTCATGCTCCCACGAGCCCTCTACAGAACACTGTTGCGCGCGCCTTCCGATACCTCTGGCGGCGATGGCGATGGCGACAACGATGCCGCCGCCGCTGCCGCCGCCGATACCGCCCTCAAGGACAAACCAACCGGCGACGAACGCGGAGTTCTCGATCACCTGGAGGACACCAAAACCGACGAAGAGAAGGCAGCGGAGGCGGAAGCCAAGGCAAAGGCAGATGCCGAGGCGGACGGCGACAAGGACAAGGACGGCGACGACGACGAGCCGCCGACGCTGGTATTCAAGGATCGCCCGGACTGGTTGGCGGAGAACTTTTGGGACAAGGAAACCGGCGAGGTCAAGGTCGAGGAGCTGGCCAAGAGCCAGAAGGACCTACGGGGGAAAATCTCTAAGGGCGGTGATAAAATCCCGGCCAAGGCCGAAGATTACAAGCTGGATATCGGCGAGGATTTGAAGGAAATCGAAGGCCGCGCCTTGATGGATGGCACCGATGATCCCTTGCTCAAGTGGTTCCGAGACGCCGCCAAGGAAAACGATCTCAACGAAGAAATAGCGACCAATCTCTATGCCGGGTTCCTTCGTGTCGCGGGCGATCTCTTGCCGGAGCCGATCGATCCTCAGCAAGTCGTCAAGAACCTTGGCCCCAACGGTCTAGGCGTCCTCAAGCACACCAACGATTTTGCCGATAATCTGAGAAAGATCGGTGTCCTGAGCGACGGCGAACATAACGCCATGATGTCATGGTTCCAAGATGAGACCGATATCAAGGCATTCCAGAAAATGCGTGAGTTCTATGGTGAGACCGCGCCGCCGATGGGCAATGCGGTGCCGAAGGGGACGGCATCCCGTGATGAACTGCGCGCCAAGATGGGCGAAATTCTCAAGAAGGCCGATGCCGGCGATCAGACCGCCAGCGCCGAATATGAGAAGCTTATGATCGAGTACAACAAGACCTATGGCGAGGAGCCGGCCGGCACTTCCATGCCAGGGTGAGTTGTGCTATAGTCAACTTGATGGCGTCTCCTCTGACGCTTCCCCGAAAGTCCCCTCAGGGCCGCGATGTCAGTTGCGGCCCTCTTTTTCTTGACATCGCGATCGAACGAGGTCTTAACTTCGATCGCTTAACCGGCCTATCCGCGAAAGCGGACCCGTGACGGGGGAAAGACCCCACGGAGCCCGACGTATCGGGTAGCCGGACGACCCCGAATAGGGCCTATCGTCCCGCGCTTGGTTCAACAGCGAGGA
>CBDUSV010000251.1:0-4765 GCA_965369885.1 uncultured bacterium | reverse complement strand
CGCCGGCGCCAGATCGCCACTGAAGGCGGCGAAGCAATGGTCGCCCTTGGGCGCGACGTGGCAAATCTCGCCGTGGGCTTTCAGGCAGTAGTCGTTGGCCCGGCGCCACCACTCCGACTGGTTATAAAACACGCAGCGGGTGTCGAGGCAGAGATTGCCGCCGACGGTGGCGGCCTCGCGGTGGCTGTTGGCGGCGATGGCGCCCGCCGCCTCGATGATGGCGGGATAGCCGGCCTGCACGTCCTCATGTTCGATGAGCTCGGCCAAGGTCACCGCCGCGCCGATGCGCGCACCCCCGTCCAGGGCCTCGATGTTCCTGATCTCGTCGATGCCATTGAGGTCGATCACCATGGCCGGCGCGGTGATGCCGCGGCGGATATTGGCGATGAGATCGGTGCCGCCGGCGATGAAGCGGGCCTCGGGCGCTGCCGCGCGCTCGGCCACGGCTTCGGCCACCGTCGCCGGCCGTGCGATGGAAAATTCCGGCATGAATTCCATCACGCCACGTCCTGATTGCCGCGCCGGTCGCGCTCAAGCCGGGCCATGGCGGTGATCACCCGGTCCGGCGTCACCGGAGTTTCCGTCAGCCGCAGTCCGATGGCGTCGGCGATGGCGTTGGCGACCGCCGGGATCACCGCGGCCAGGGCGCCCTCGCTCGCCTCCTTGGCGCCGAAGGGGCCGTTGGGGTCGATGCTCTCGACCAGCTTGACCTCGATATGGGGGGATTCGACGATGGTGGGCACCCGGTAGTCGAGCATGTTGGGCCCGAGCGGTAAGCCCTCGTGGTAGCGGGTCTCCTCGCTCAGGGCCTGGCCCAGACCCATCCACACCGCGCCCTGGATCTGGCCCTCGCAGGCGAGGCGGTTGATGGCCTTGCCGCAATCATGGGCCACCCAGACCTTGTCGACGGTAACCAGCCCGGTATCGTCGTCCACCGTGACCTCGGCGGCGACGGCGGCGTAGGAGTACGCCATGCTGGGCCCGACGCCGGCGCCGCGGTACCTGCCACCCTGGTGCGAGCGCGGCACGGTGAAGGTGCCCTTGACGGTGATGGTGCCCTCATCGGCCAGGGCCTCATCGACCACCTCCTTGAAGGAAAGGCCCGGGTCCTGGCCGCCGCGGACGCGGTAAATCTCGCCCAGACATTCGATATCTTCGGCCTTGGCGTCGAGCTTGCGGGCGGCGGCTTGGCACAGGGTGCCGCGCAGGCGTTCCGCCGCCTCGATCGCGGCGTTGCCGACCATGAAGGTGACCCGCGATGAATACGACCCGTTGTCCTTGGGCGTGATGCGGCTGTCATTGGTGACGATGTTGATCCGGGTGAAATCGAGACCCATGACCTCGCCGACCAGCTGGGCCAACACCGTCGAGGACCCCTGGCCGATATCGGAGGCCCCGGTGAAGATGGTGATGCCGCCATCGAAATCGAGCTTGAGGCTGACCACCGCATGGGGCTCGCCGGTCCAGTGCACCGGCTTGGCGGCGCCGCTGACATAATGAGAGCAAGCAAGGCCGAGACCCTTGCCCTTGGGCATCTTGCCACGGCGCCAAATCCAGCCGGAAGCCTCCTCGACCCAATCCAGGCACTGGGGCAGGCCATAGGATTCGATCATCAAATCGTTGATGGTCTTGGTCGGGGCCTCCAAGAGATTGCGCCGCCTGAGCTCGACCGGATCAAGATCAAGGGCGCCCGCCATCTCATCGATCAGGGATTCGAAGGCGAACCGCACATTGACGGTGCCGTGGCCCCGCATGGCGCCACAGGGCGGCGTGTTGGTATAGACCCGGTAGCCGTCGAATTTGACCGCCGGAATATCGTAGATCGCGTTCAACAGGGCGCCGGAATACAGGATGGTGACGATGCCGTAACCGCCATAGGCGCCGCCGGCCTGCACGGTTTCGCATTCGCACGCGGTCATCCGGCCATCCTTGGTCATGCCGATCCTGAGCTTGATCCGCGTCCTCGGGCGGCCCCGGTGGGTCAGGAATGTCTCCTCGCGGCTGAGCTTCATGCGCACCTTGGCCCTGGCGGCGCGGGCCAGGATGCAGGTGATGATCTCGAAATTCAGGGTCTCGCTGCGGTGGCCGAAACCGCCGCCGACATAGGGCTTGACCACCCGCACCCGGGACGTGTCCATGCCAAGGCACTGTGAGGCGCGCAAATGCACGTAGAACGGCACCTGGGTGCAGGAATGCAGCGTTAAACGGTCGCGCTCGGCATCATATTCGGCGACCGAGGCATTGGGTTCCATCTGCACGTGGGTGACCTCGGCGCAGTCATATATGCCCTCGCGCACCTCATCGGCGGCGGCGAAGCCGGCCTTAACATCGCCGAATTCGTGATGGACGTCGCGCTCGAGATTGCCCGGCCGGTCGTCATGAAGATCGGTGGCGCCCGGCACGCGGGCCTTGTCGGGATCGTAATAGGCGGGCAACTCACGGGCCTCCAATTCGATCAGGCCGAGGGCGGCTTCGGCGGTCGCCTCATCGATGGCGGCGACGGCGGCCACCGGTTCGCCGCGATAGCGCACCTTGCCCCGCGCCAGGGGAAATTCGTTTTCGACGATGGGGAGCACGCCATAGGGCACGTCGCAATCCTCGCCGGTGACGATGGCGATGACGCCGTCCAATGCCCGCGCCTTGGTCACATCGAGGCGGGTGATCCTGGCGTGGCTATGGGGGCTGCGGAAAATGCGCCCGACCAGGGCGTCCCGGTGGGCGAGATCGGCGGTGTATTCGGCCCGCCCTGAGACCTTCTCGATGCCGTCGATCAGCGGCACATATTCGCCGACCATGTGTGCCGGTTTGGGGGTGGCGGCATCAATGCTCATGGGCCGTCTCCTTCGGCGGCGCTGCGAACAGATTCGATGATCTTCACATAGCCGGTGCAACGGCAGATGTTGCCGCCGAGACCCTGGCGGATGTCATGGTCGGAAGGGTTGGGGTTTTTTCTCAGCAGGCCTTCCGAGGCCATGATCATGCCGGGCGTGCAGTAGCCGCATTGTGAGCCGAGTTTTTCGTGGAAGGCGCGCTGTAACCGTGACATGCGCCCGTCCCGGGCGGCGCCCTCGATGGTCTCGAGCCTGTGGCCGGCGACCGAATGGGCGAGCGTGATGCATGACAATCTGGGCCGGCCGTCGACCAGGATGGTGCAGGCACCGCATTCGCCGCCATCGCAACCCATCTTGGTGCCGGTGAGTGCGGCGACCTCGCGCAGATAGTCGATGAGCAGCATGTTGTCGGCCACCGCATCGGAGCGTGGCCGGCCGTTCAACTCACATCGCAAGATCGATTTCGCCATGTCTTTCGCCATATCCGCCCGCTATGTCCGCCCGCCATGCCCGCACCCGCCCGCGCCGCTTGACGGCAACCGGGTGAAAAGGTATATTGTTCGGGTGCCGAACAATTATCAAAGTATCACAGCTTTGGCGCCAAATCAAGCCTGACCGTGCCCCGAACCGTAAAATCCGTGGCTGGGCTGCCAGAGCGGGGAAAACCGCCGAAAAGCGGCCAAAGCCTTGACAATAGCCTCCCTTGCGGGCAAACCCACCCCCGAGAACCCCCACAAAATCAGCATTTCCGAATCCGAGGACGACAATGGCCACGACCAAGAATACCAGTCAGGGCAAACCCCTGACCGAGGCGCTGAGAGACCTGCGCAGCACCATCGCCTATCTGCAGAAGGTTGGCGACATCGTCGAGACCGACGAGCCGGTCAATCCGGACCTGGAAATCACCGGCATCCAGAAGCATCTCGACGGCAGTTGTCCGCTGCTGTTCAACAATGTGGTGGGCAAACCCAACCACCGGGTGATCACCAATCTGTTCGGCGATTACGGCATCATGCACCGGCTCTATGGCTGGGAGGACGGCCAGGCCCGGACCCGCGCCATCGTCGATGCGCTGCGCAAGCCGCTGGCGCCTGTGGTCATCGACCAGAGCGAGGCCCCGGTTCAACAGCATGTGATCGAAAACCCCACCGATGTGAACGAACACATCGTCCCCATCCGTCACACCGACCATGAGCCGGAACTGACCGTCGGCTCGGGCCAAAGGCTGCTGACCGGCGAATTTTTCGATGGCGGCACCGACGTCGGTTACAACCGCTGCAACTTCCGCTGGGGCAATGTCGGCACCTTCCAGATCGCGCCCGGGTCCCATGCCTGGCAGACCGAAATGAAGAACTACAAATCCAGGAAACCGATCCCGCTGACGCTGAATTTCGGCATTCCCTACGGGCCCAATCTTCTGGCCGGCGCAGGCTTCGATTATGCGGTGCTGCCCCAGGGCTGTGATGAGCTTGGCGTCGCCGGGCGGCTGCAGAACGAGCCGGTGCGCATGGTCAAGGCGCGGACGGTGGACGCCATGTCGCTCGCCGACGCCGAGATCGTGCTCGAGGGCCATCTGAAGCCGTGGGACCGGCGCTATGAAACCGCCGAGTCCGAAGAGGCCGACATCCAGGGCCGCTTCCATTTCCATCCCGAATGGGCGGGGTACATGGGCAAGGCCTACAAGGCGCCGACTTTCCATGTCACCGCCGTCACCATGCGCGACCCCGCCTCGAAACCGATCGTCTTCCCCTTGGGCGTCCATACGCTCGACTGCCATTCGATCGAAACCACGGTGCGCGAGGCGACGATCTATGAACTGTGCGACCGGCTGCAGCCCGGCATCATTCAGGACGTCAACATCCCGTACTCGATGTGCGATTGGGGCGGCGCCATCATCCAGGTCAAGAAGCGCAACAAGATCGAGGAGGGCTGGC
>CBDUSV010000250.1:0-4777 GCA_965369885.1 uncultured bacterium | reverse complement strand
CCATGATCCGCCTGTTTGTCGCCATTGAGCTGCCCGAGACGGTGAAGGCCGAATTGGCCAGGCTGGGCGGCGGCGTGCCCGGCGCCAAATGGGTTGGCCCGGAAAACCTGCATCTGACCCTGCGCTTCATCGGCGAGGTCGATGAGGACGCCGCCTCCGATATCGCCGCCGCCCTGGATCAAATCCGCGCCCCTTCATTTGATCTTGTGTTGTCCGGCGTCGATCAGTTTTCTTCCGCCCGCGCGCCTCGGGTGTTGTGGGTGGGGGTCGAAAAGAATGAAAGCCTGGTGTATCTCAACGCCAAGGTGGAAAGCGCCCTGGTGCGCGCCGGTATCGCCCCGGAGCGCCGCCGGTTTTCGCCCCATATCACCCTGGCCCGGCTTGCCAGGGCCTCGAAGCCCCGGATCAACAGCTTCGTTGCGGCCAACGCCATGTTCCGCACCGGGCCGGTCCACGTGGCGAGTTTCATCCTGTTTTCGAGTTTTCTCGGCCGGGGCGGCGCCATTCACCGCCCCGAAGCGGTCTACCCCCTGGACGCCATCTCATAGTGCCTATTTTTCGAGAAGCATCATGTCTTTGTCACTGAAGCCGAAATGGTGGCCGATTTCGTGAATCAGGACATTGCGGATGATCCTGTCCAGGGTCCCGGATTTCTCGCGCCAGTATTCCAGCAAGGGGCGGCGGTAGAGAAAGATCATGTCGATATGGGTTGTCACATCATGCACGCTTCTGCGGTCGATGGAGACGCCGCGATACAGGCCGAGAAGATCGAACCGGCTTTCGAGCCCCATGGCGTGCGCGGTCTCGCGGTCGGGAAATTCCTCGACCCGGATCACCACGTCATGGACATGTTGGCGCAATTCTTCCGGGATGTCCGCCAGGGTGCGGTGGGCCATCGCCTCGATGTCGTCCAGGCTCGGGACCGTGTAGGGATCGGTGACCATGGCGGACCATAGCGCGCGGCGCCGCCACCGCCAAGCGCCCGGCCCCGGGATATGGGCCCAGGATCGAGGTTTGAGAATGTGAACCGGTTGGGAGTAGGATCACGGCGCCATGTTCGACCAGCTTTCGGCCCGGTTCGGGCGCTTGATTTCCACCCCCGGCGGCTTCCATGGGTTCATCGGCCTCTATCTGGCGGTGACCTTCGTGGCGCGCACCGCCCTGTTCCCCGGCGCCAGCCCCGACGATTCCGAGCAGCTGCTGTTCTCCCAGGGCCTGGCCTGGGGCTATGAGCCGGGCAACCCGCCGCTGTTCACCTGGCTGGTCATCGCGGTGCAGAAGGTCTTCCCTATCTCCATCGCCGCCACCGAGGCGGTCAAGTTCGTCTTCCTGTTTGCGACCTATGGGCTGCTTTACGCCTCGGGCCGCCGGGTGCTGGGTGACGAGCGGGCGGCGGCGGCAGCTGCCCTGTCGTTCCTCGCGGTCTATTTTTTCGCCTGGGAAAGCGTGATCAATTTCAGCCACACGGTGATCCTCGCCACCTTCTGCATGGCGCTGTTTTACACTTTGTTGTGTCTGGAAGACCGGCGGGATTGGCTGATCTACGCCATCCTCGGCGCCGTTCTTGGCCTCGGCTGGTTGTCGAAATACAGTTTCGTGATTTTTGCCCTTGCCCTGATGGTGGCGGCGCTGGCGGACGGCAAGTTGCGTGCCCGCCTTCTGCATCCGCGCATTCTCTTGACCCTCGCCATCGCCGCTGCGATCACCCTGCCCCATGGGTTGTGGCTGATGGCGGGCTCGGAAGGCATGGAGGCCGTGCTCAGGCAACGCTTGGCGGTATCCCAGGCGCCGGCGAGCTATGGCGCCGATGTCCTGGCCGGCCTTGGCCAATTGATCAAGGCCATGGTCTCGTTCGGGTTTCCCTGGCTGGTGCTGGCAGGTGCCTTTTTCTGGCGCGCCTGCGGCCCGGTGCCGAGCGGCGGCGAGGGCGCGCGATACCGGCGCTTGATCGGCCTCCAGCTGGCCCTGGTGGTGGCGGTCTTTGTCATCGCCGTGGTTGGTTTCGGCGCGACGCGGTTTCGCGCCACCTACATGTTCGTGCTGTTCCTGGCGCCGCTTTATTTATTCGCCCGGGCCGGTGGGTTGGCGGGCCATGAAAAATTCTATGACCGCTTCGCCTTGACCGCGGCGCTGGTGGGTATCTTGGTGCCGGTGATGCTGGTGGTCAAATTCGCCGGCGATCCGGTGCGCTGCAAGAAATGCACCTTTCATATCCCCTATGGCGCCATCGCCGACGATCTGGGCCGGGCCGGGTTTCGCCGCGGTACCATCCTCAGCCACTTCTACCCCCACCAGATCGGCGGCAATCTCAGGCCCTATTTCCCGGAGTCCCGCATCGCCAGCACCAAATACCGGCGCTATCGGCCGCCAAGTTCGGCATCGTCCGGCCAATGCCTTCTGGTCTGGGACGCCACCGACGATGTGCGGAGCCCAGCCATCAAGGGCCAATTGATCGCCCGGGCCAGGCAGCTGTTCGGCGCCGAGATCGATCCCGCCACCACGGCCCGGATCATCGTCCGGCCCCTGGCCATGTCAAAGACCCGCAAGGCGCGCTTCGCTTATGTGCTGGTTCCCGGCGGTTCCGGGGCTTGCCGCTGATCGCGCTCGCCGGCGACTTTGATTTCGCGGCGCGCGATGTACAAGGTGCTGACGACGATGATGGCGGCGCCGGTCACCGCCCATATATCGGGGATCTCGGCAAACAGGATGATGCCGAAAATGCCGGCATAGATCAGGCGCAGATAGTCGAAGGCGGCGACGGCGCTGGCCTCGCCGAGGGAAAACCCCTTGGTCGCCGAGATCTGTCCGGTCACCCCGAATAGCCCGACCAGGATCAGCATGACCCAGGCTTCGGCGCCCGGCATTTGCCAAACGATCACCGCCGGGACCAAGGAGATCACGGTGCCGCCGCATGAAAACCAGAACACGATGGAGCGCGCTGATTCCGTCGGCGCCAGCTTCTTGATGGCGATGATCACCGATCCGGCGAACATGGCGCCCATCACCGCGACCAGGGCCACCGGCTGGAAATCCGGGGCGCCGGGGTTGACCATGACCAGGACGCCCAGGAACCCCACCGCGGTGGCGGTGGCACGGCGCCAGCCGACGGTTTCGCCGAGCAGGGGAATGGCCAACAGCACCGCGAACAGGGGCCGGGAGAACACGATGGCGACGGCCTCGGCCAGCGCCATGTGGGTCAGGGCATAGAACACGCAATACATCGCGGTCATGCCCAGGCTGACGCGCACGCAATGCAGCCAGGGCCGCTTGGTCTGAAAGCTTTTGATGCCGTGGTTCAGCATCACCGGCAGGATGAAAAGCGTGCCGAACAGACAGCGGATGAACACGATCTGGAAGGTGTGAAGCTCTCTGCCCACTTCCTTGATCAGCGAGCTCATGCACACCAGCAAAAATCCGCCGAGCGCGATCCACAACGCGGCATGGACGTTTTTCGGCAAGCCCAGCCACCACTTGGCGATGGCGGTGGCGGCGTGGTGAATGAACCGGGCGTTGGCGGCTGTTGGGGGCGGCGGCATCGGCGCTACACTACGTGGATAAGCCCCCCGGCGCCAGCCTTGCCGGGGCAATGGGATATGCAGATGGGGGTTGATTTGTCGGCTTTGGGGGCCGATTCTCGGTCACATGCGTGGCTATTTCGGCATTGGCGTCGAGGGTTTGAGCAAATCCATGAACGCCGGCAATCTGTTCCGCTCGGCCCACGGCTTCGGCGCGTCGTTCGTCTTCACCGTGGGCGGCACCTATGACCACCAGAAAGGCGGTATCGCCGATACCTCCGATACCCCTGGACAGGTCCCGTTTTACGCCTTCGACGACCCCGGGTCTCTCAATCTGCCCGACCGCTGCACCCTGGTCGGCATCGAACTGCTGGACGACGCGGTCGCCCTGCCATCCTTCCGCCATCCGCGCTGCGCCGCCTATGTGCTGGGCCCGGAACGGGGCAGCCTGTCGCCGGAGATGGTCGCCAGATGCGAATTCACCGTCAAAATTCCGACAAAGTTCTGTATCAATGTCGCCACCGCAGGCGCCATCGTGATGTATGACCGCCTGTGCGCCATGGGCCGGTTTGCCGCCCGCCCGGTGACGCCCCATGGCCCCATCGTGGCGCCGATGCCCCATGTCCGTGGTGCGCCGGTGATCCGCAACAAGCCGGGCTGAGAGCGCCACGACCCTTTATGAATACAGCCCGCCTTTATGAACACAGCCCCGGGCGAATTTGCTAGACTGAAATCATGACTTCAACACGATCTTTACTCATCTCTTCGGCCCTGTTGGCGTCGCTTGTGGTCTCACTGGGTGCCGGCGCCATGGCGGCGGAACCCAAGGTCCTTGGCACCCACCGCGACTGGGAAGCCTACCAATTGCTCGAGCAGGGCAAGAAGACCTGTTACATGGCCTCCCAGCCCACCAAGACCGTCGGCAAATATAAGAAACGCGGCGATGTGGTGGTTTTCGTCACCCACCGCCCGGCCGACAAGGAGCGCGATATCGTCAACTTCCATGCCGGATATAAATATAAGAAGGACAGCACCGTCGAGGTCGCCATCGGCAGGCGGAAATTCAAGCTGTTCACCAAGGGCGATACTGCCTGGGCGCTGACCGCGGCCGACGAACAGGCCATGGTCAAGTCCATGATCAAGGGCAGCCGCATGACCGTGCGCGGCACCTCGGCACGCGGCACCCGGACCACGGACACCTATTCGCTGCGTGGATTCAGCCGCATCTACCGGCGCATCAACAAGGCCTGCGGCATCAAATA
>CBDUSV010000249.1:0-4790 GCA_965369885.1 uncultured bacterium | reverse complement strand
TCTCCCGCGCCCCGATCTCGCCGGGGTAGAGCGGGGTCTCGAGGCCCGAACCGGCGCCGATATAATCCCAGCCGCTGGCAATCTCGCCGCCGGCAATGCCGAGGCCCAATGTGGCGATGGCGAAATAATGGCCGCGCAGCCCAAGCATGCCCGAACCAAGGATCGCGGCGGCGGCGACGCCGAGGGCAGCGGCAAGCGCCATGCCAGCAGCAAAAGCGGTAAAATAATCGAGACCGGAATCCCGCTGCACCACGGCGCAGGCATAGGCGCCGACACCGAAGAAGAAAATATTGCCGAAGGAGTTGTAGCCCATCTGGCCACCCATGATGTCCCAGGTCAGAGCGAACAACACCATCATCCACAGGAAGGCGATCTGGGTGGCGAAGGCGGGAAACAGCCAGGGCGCGGCCAGGGCGGCGGCAAGGGCGATGCCGTAAAGGATGTATTTTTCCTGCTGGCTGGTCACGGCGGGGCCGGCTATTTCAAGTAACGGCGCTGGCGGCCGAGGCGTATGTTGCGCCACACCAAGATGATGACCAGAAGCGAGAACACGAAGGCGGCCTGGTACTCGGCGCCGAGCACGAAGCCGGCAAAATTCTCCGCCGTCCCGAGCCCGAGCCCGGCCACGATCACCGCAGCCAGATTGCCGAGCCCCGCCACCACCACGATCATGAAGGCCCTGACCGTGTAAGTCAGGCCAAGATAGGGATGCACCACCCAGGTCATCGCCACCAGCGCCCCTGCGGTGCCGCAGATCGCGGCATTGAGGGCGAAGGTGGTGGCATAGACCCTGTCGGTGTCGATGCCCATGATGCGGGCGGCGCGGGCGTTCTGGGCGGTGGCCCGGATCGCCTGGCCAAACCGCGAATATTTGAGGAAGGCGAACAAGCCGCCGCCGAGGACCAGGGCCAAGGCGAAGGCCACCAGCTTGATCTTGGACACCGTCAGCTTGCCACCCAGAAGCACCAGGGTATCGAGCCCGGATTCGGCGGTGCGCACATCGGCGCCGAACACCTGGTTGGCCAATTGCTGCAACAGGATCGAAAGGCCGAAGGTGGCAAGGATGGAAATGAACAGATCCTTGTCCACCACCCGGAAGACAACGGAGCGATACAGCAGCCAGCCGACAAGGTAGAGAACCACCGCCGCCAAGGGCACCCCGAACAAGGGGCTGAAGCCGGCCTCGCCGACATAAAGGGTGACGAAGCCGCCCAGCATGACGAACTCGCCCTGGGCGATGTTGATGATGTTCATCACCCCCCAGACCAGGGCCATGCCATAGGCCGCCAGCGCGAATATGGCGCCGACGAGAAGGCCGTCGACCACGATCTGCAGGAGGCGGACCGGCTGGTCGAACAGGATAAGCAGGCTATCCATCACACCCAAACGGTAACGGCCCGGACATTATGGGCGCCCGGGCCGTTCACCGTGAGTTAACGCTTGGACCAAGGCGGGGTTGGATGGCTAATCTTGGCCGAGGCCCACGTGCTCGGAGCCACCACCTTGTATTTGCCGTCCTGGATTTGATAGAGAATCATGGGCTTGGCAATGTTCTTGCCGGACTTGTCGAAGCGGATGTTGCCATAGAAGGTCTGCATCGCGGTCTGGGACAGCGCATCGCGCACCTTGTCCTTGTCCAGGGACTTCGCCCTTTGCAAGGCATCAACATATGTCAGGACCGCGGCCGTCGATTCCGCAGCCTGGTAGGGCGGCGACACCTTGTAGGCCTTCTCATAGGCCTGGGCGTAGTCCTCGGCGCTGCCGAACCAGTCGTCCTTGTAGGACAGGGTGCGGTCCCACTGGGAGGCGCACAGCGTGTATTCGGCTTTTTTTCCAAACTTCTTGATGACCCGTGCCGAATCGCAATGGGTGATGGCCAGCATGGGTATGTCGACCTTCATCTCGGCGACTTGGCGGATCGCCAACACCGCGCCCTTGGCATGGCCCGACACCAACAGGATGTCGGGCTTCAACGCCTTGACCTTGGTCAGCGTCGCCGCCATGTCGTTGAGTTCCGGTGGCAGCTTTTCGTCGATGACGATCTTCATGCCATAGCGCTTGGCGTCCTCGATCACGCCTTTGCGCACATCCTGGGAGAAGGGATCGTTTTCGAACGCCAAGGCGACCTTGAGAGTCTTGGGATCCCGGCCCGCCTTCTTGGCCTGTTCGGCGGCGAGATTGATGGCTTCCTTGAGATAGAACTCGGTGGTCGACAGCACCGCGAACAGATATTTGTAGCCCTTGGTAAACAACGACCGCGAGGCCCCGTTACCTTCGACCATGGGGATGCGGTATTTCTCGGTCACCGGCGCCATCGCCTTGGTTAGCCCCGAGCTGTATGGACCAAGCATGAAATTCACCTTGTCCTGCTTGATCAGCCGCTCGGCAAGCTGGGCGCCACGGGCCGGCGTCGATTCGTCATCATAAAATTTGATCTCGAGCTTATAGGACTTATCCCCGACCTTAACGCCGCCCCTGCCGTTGATGAGCTGGACCGCCAGGTTATAGCCGTTCTTGGTGTGGTTGCCGTTGGTGGAATATTTACCCGTCAAACTGACCGCGGCGCCGAGAACGATGGTGTCCGTTGCGACATCGCCCTTCCTTACATAAAACCCTATGGCGACGACGACGGCGGCGACAACAATCAGCGATATGATCGCCTTGAAGCTGGTTGACATTGGCCTCTCCCTGTCGATTAAAGAGGGTATGATGGCCGAACCCCATTGACCTGGGCCGGCGGTGATTATTCACAAAGTGATCTTATCGGGATGCAAATCTGGGGCAAGCACAAAGCGCACACAAGCCCGGCGGCGGCAACGGCGGTATTGGTGTTGGCTGTTACCCTCGGCACGGCCACGGCCCACACCCATGAAGCCACCAACCCCAAAACCCTTCCCAAAACCGTGGGCAAACCACCGGTGGCGGATTGGGCATCGCCATACCAACGCACCCACCCCCTCGCCGGCCGTCTATGGCAGCCGGCTTCGAGGAAATTCGTCGAACCCGCGGCGCTGATCGCGGCCATGGCGAAAGCCGAATTCGTGTTGCTGGGCGAAAAGCACGACAATGCCGACCACCACCGCCTCCAGGCCTGGGTCACCCGTGCCGCGTTGGCGCAAGGCCGCAGGCTCGCGGTTGCCTT
The DNA here is from genome assembly GCA_965369885.1 of uncultured bacterium. Taxonomy (GTDB): domain Bacteria; phylum Pseudomonadota; class Alphaproteobacteria; order SMXQ01; family SMXQ01; genus JAZFWG01. Next base: position 1,648 of record CBDUSV010000249.1, on the reverse strand, counting down.
CGAGATGTTCACCACCGACCACGCCGCCATGATCGCCAAACATCTGGCCACGGCGCCAAGGGACGCAGCCGGCCTTGGGCCCGCCACCAAGTGGTCGAAGCGGGGCTGGCCCCGGTGGCGGCACTACCGGCCCATGGCTCAGGCCGCCCTGGATATGGGCCTGCCCATCATTGCCGCCAATCTGACCCGGGCAACGGTGATGACCATCTTCTCCAAGGGATATGGCGGCCTGGCAACCGATGAGGTCGCCCGCCTCGGTCTCGGCCGTCCCGTTCCAGCCACTTTGCGCGCCGCCATGACCGATGAGATCTTCGAAAGCCATTGCGGTTATCTGCCCCGGGACCGCACCGGGGGCATGGTCGCGGTCCAACGGGCCCGGGACGCCCATCTGGCGCGCTCAATGTCCGAAGCGCTGGGTTCCGAAGCGCAGGGGGTGGGACAGCGTCTCGATGGCGTCATATTGATCACCGGCAACGGCCATGCTAGGCGCGACCGAGGCGTGCCCATGCACCTTGCCCACATGGCGCCGGGCCGAAGCGTCGTGACCCTTGGCCTGATTGAAGCCAGCCAAGGCCAAAACGACCCCGGCGGCTATGGCGAACGGTTCGGGGCCAAGGCGCCGCCCTTCGATTTCGCCTGGTTCACCCCCCAGCACGACAACGCCGATCCCTGCCAGAAGTTTAAGAAGAGGCTGGAAGCCATTAAAAAGAAACCTTAACCTTTAACCGCTATCGTCGCTGTTGAGGGATAGCGTCGGTCACCGCCCAGCGCTGGAAACGCCAATGAACGTCAGAGAAGCTTTTAAGGATTTGAACACCGGACAGCTCCAAAAGCTGCTCAGTACGGTTGTGACCATGATGCAACAGGCCCGGGATGCGGGCTCGGAAAAGGATCGCCTGGAACTCGGCGCCATGCATGCCGCATTGACCATGGAATTGCAGGGACGCGGGCTTTAGCGCACCGCGGCATATGTCCCCCCGCCCCCCTCGGGAGGCCAGAATCGGGGATTTTGCCCCTAAATCTCGAAAATACCGCTCACGCCACCTGGCGCACCACCGTGTCCTCGACCGCTGATTCCTCATATTTCGAGCGCAGATCGGCGAGGCATTTCTCGTAGAGTTCGACCGCGGTTTCGGCGCTGATAACCTGATTATTCCGGATCAGCGCCGCGGCAAGAATGGCGGCAATGGTTTCTTCTTGATCCATAAGCCCGCTCCCTGTGATTGTTAACTGATTGTTAACCATATTTCATATCACAGGGGGAGTGGTTTGCCTATCCCGTTTCGCCATCACCAGGCGCCGTCACGGGCAATTTATAGGGTTGGATCAGCACCCACGGCAAAGATCCCAAACGGGCCCGGCCCGTTCAGAAAAATCTATACATTTTAAATAGTTAGAGATTGCTATCGAGGACGTCGCCGGGGTGCATGCCGTGGGCCCCGACGGTGGCCATGACACTTTCATAGGCCCTGGCGGCGTGACGTATATCCTGGCGTCCGGTGACCGCATCCAACCCCGGCTCCGGAGCAAAATCGTTGGCCACAACAAGGGTGTCACCCGCCGGGGAGGCTTGTGGATAGGAATCAGGCTCGGCCCCTGGCCGGGCCCGGCGATCATGCTCCCCTGTGAAACCGTCATCGTCTGTTGC
>CBDUSV010000248.1:0-4807 GCA_965369885.1 uncultured bacterium | reverse complement strand
AAATATATACTGTCCCCAATTAACCGGCCATTGGACCCGGCAGCCAGATTCCTGAAACAAACGTGTAATTTTTAGGTTTGACAATTGACTGCCATGATGATTTGATGTGAGTGAACGTTCACTTACAAACCAATGCCATGCGTGATAGTTCCGCCACCAAGGACCTGATCGAACGCACCGCGCTCAAGCTGTTCGCGGAGAAGGGCGTCAAGGAAACCACCATCCGCGATATCGCCGCCATGGCGGGGATCGCGGAAGGAACGCTGTATCGCCACTATGCCAGCAAGGATGATCTCTCAACCCGTTTGTTTATGAACAATTACATCGCGCTGGGCGCCGAGTTGCAGCGAATCGAGGAACAGGAGAGCACTTCTCAAGACAAGATCGAAGCCATGATTCGCTATTTTTGCGTTGTATATGAGAAGGATAGCGACATGTTCAATTATCTGTTCCTGACCCGGCACAACCACATACAGAAACTTAAGCCACGGCTGCCGAACCCTTATCTGGTGTTTCGCCGGGTCATTCGGCTCGGCATAAGCAAGGGCGAGATCCCCCCCCAGGACGCCGACGTGGCGGCGTCGATGGTAATGGGAGTGGTGCTACAGGTGATCGATTCACGCCTTCTTTCCGGCCGCATTCAACGCAGCATTTCCGGCCTTGGCGACCAGATTGCCAGGGGCGCCTGGAAGGTTCTTCAGTGATTACGACCAAATGAGTGAACGCTCACATACCCTGTGGGGATATGGGATGACCAAGATGACGACAGCAATATCAACCGGCGGGCAAGGTCCGTCGCCCATGGGCTTGAAGCGGCTCTGCGGCGTGAGGGCCCCTCGCCGCGACAAGACTGGCCCATCCCTGGCCCGCCTGTCCCTTGTCCATAAGATCCTGGTTTGCCTGGCCGCCGGGGTGATGCTCACCGGCTGCTCGATCAAGCGCATGGCCGTCGACATTGTCGGCGATGCCATCACCGGCGGCGGCAATTCGTTTCAATCCGACGAAGACCCGGAACTGGTGCGCCAGGCCCTGCCCTTCGGGCTCAAGACCTATGAGAGCATGCTTGAAGTGTCGCCCCAACATCGCGGCCTGCTGTTGGCATCGGCCCAAGGCTTCACCGCCTATGCCTATCTTATCCAGAACGAGGCCGACCAGTTGGAAGACACCGAGCTGGACCGCGCCCGCAAGATGCGCACCCGGATCCGCAAATTGTATTTGCGCGGCCGGGATCATGCCTTGCGGGGCCTTGAGGCCAACCATCCGGGATTTGGGGCGAGACTGTTCACCGACCGCCGCGCCGCGCTGGGAGAAACCACGCGCCAGGACTTGGGCCTCCTGTACTGGGCCGGCGCCGCCTGGGCCGGGGCGCTAAGCGCCGCCAAGGACGATCTTGATCTGCTCGCCGAACTGCCGGTGGCCGGCGCCCTGGTGGGGCGCGTTCTCGAGTTGGATGACAAGTTCGATGACGGCGCCGCCCATGAATTCTTCGTGTCCTACGAAGGCAGCCGGCCCGGCGGCAGCGCCAAACGGGCGCGCCACCATTACCGCTTGGCGCTGAGCCATTCCAAGGGCGGCCGCGCCTCGGTGCATCTGGCCCTGGCCGAGGCGGTCGCCCAACCCCAACAGAACCTCGATGAATTCAAATCCCTGCTGGCGGCGGCGCTTGCCGTCGATCCCGACAAATTCCCCCAATTCCGTCTGGTCAACACGGTCGCACGCACGCGGGCCGGGTGGCTCAGGGCGCGAATCCCGGCGCTGTTCGTCGAAGCAAAAGAAAAGGAGAAGCGGAAATGAAGCCCTTGATGATGACGTTGGCCGCCCTTTCACTCATGGCGGCACTGCTAGGCGCGGCGGCCCGTCCCGCCACGGCCGAGACCATCAAGCTCGGGACCCTGGCGCCCAAGGGCTCGCCCTGGCACAAGGCCATCCAAGACATCGCCCAGGCCTGGAGCAAGGTTTCCAAGGGCAAGATCCGTGTCCGCATCTATGCCGGCGGGGTTTCCGGCGATGAACCCGACATGACCCGGAAGATGCGCATCGGCCAGCTCGATGCCGCCAGCATGACCGGCGCCGGGCTGATGAGCATCGCCCAGGATATCCAGGCCCTGCAGATGCCGATGATGTTCCGTTCAGACCAGGAGTTGGATTACGTGCGCGAACGCATGGCGCCCCGGCTCGAAGGCGCGCTGGCGGCCAGGGGCTTCATCGTCCTCAATTGGGTCGATGCCGGCTGGGTTTATTTCTTCACCAAGACACCGGTGGTGACGCTGGATGACCTCCGGTCCCTCAAGCTGTTCGCCTGGGTCGGCGAGACCGCCCATATCGGGGGCTGGCGCGATGCCGGCTTCCACCCGGTGCCCCTGCCGGCCACCGAAATTCACACCGCCCTCCAGTCCGGCCTGATCCAGGCGCTGCCCACCACGCCGATCGCGGCGCTGTCGTTTCAATGGTTCGGCCTGGCCAAGCACATGACCGATGTGAAATGGGCGCCCTTGGTGGGCGCCACCGTCATATCCAAACGCAAATGGCGTCGCATACCCAAGGCGCAGAGGACCGCCATGATGAAGGTGGCGCGTAGCGTCGGCGGCCGCTTGCAGGTCTCGATCCGCACCCTCGGCGCCAAGGCTGTCAAGGTCATGAAAAAACACGGCCTTCAGGTCCATGCCGTGCCGCCCGAAGCGGTCATCCAGTGGGAAAAAGGCGCGCGCAAGGCATATGGCAGCATCATCGGCAAGATCGTGCCGGCCGACGCCGTGGCCGAGGCCGAACGCCTGCGCGATGAATACCGCGCCAAGATGAAGGGGCGATAGCATGCGCGTGGCGGCGTTGGCAAAGTGGAGCGAGAACACCCTGGCGCTGGCGGCGTTGGTGGCCATGGCGGTCCTGCCGGTCAGCGAAATCTTCCTGCGCGCGGTGTTCAAGACCGGGGTGCCGGGCAGCACCGCCCTTGTTCAGAACCTGACCCTTTGGGTCGGCTTCGTCGGCGCCATGATCGCGACCCGGGAAGGCACCCACCTCAAGCTCGCGGCCGCCAGCGCCCTGGTCCCGTCCTGGGCCGAGCGCATTGCCGCCAACGCCTCGGCGATGATCTCGTCGGCGGTGGCGGTGGGGCTTTGCTGGGCCTCGGCTCAGTTCATGGTGGCCGAGATGGACTCGGCCGTCCGCATCGGCGGCATATTGCCGGTCTGGGTCATCATCACCGTGCTGCCGTTTTCCTTCGCCATCATCGCGCTCAGATTTATCGACAGCGCCGGAAGATGGGCCGACCGCAGGATCGTGCTTGGCGGTCTCCTCGCCATTTCGGTGCTGGTTTTGATCTTCAATCTCAATGTCTCCCTGTTCGTGTGGCCGGCGATGGTGGCGCTGTTGCTGGCGGCGTTCATCGGGGTGCCGATCTTTGTCATCATCGGCGGGTTGGCGCTGGTGTTTTTTGCCGCCGACGAAGTGACGGTGGCGGCGATCCCGGTGGAGGCCTACCGCATCGTGGTATCGCCTTCGATCCCGACCATTCCACTGTTCGTCCTCACCGGGTATTTGATCGCCGAGGGCAATTCCGGAGAGCGCCTGGTGCGGTTGTTTCGCGCCCTGTTCGGCTGGATGCCCGGCGGACTTGCGGTCGCGGTGGCGCTGGTCTGCGCCTTCATGTCGACTTTCACCGGCGCGTCCGGCGTCACCATCCTGGCCCTCGGCGGGGTGCTGCTGCCGGTGCTGGTGAACAACGGCTACCCCGAACGGTTCTCCTTAGGCTTGGTGACGGCGTCGGGTTCCATCGGGCTTCTGTTCCCGCCCAGCCTTGCCGTCATTCTTTACGGCGTCATTGCCCATGTGCCGATCACGGACCTGTTCAAGGCCGGCATCGGGCCTGGGCTGGTCATGGTCGTGGCGGTTGCGACCCTGGGCATCGTCACCGGGCTGCGGTCCAACGCGCCGCGACCGCCATTCGCCCTCCGCGAGGCCGTGGCCGCGATCTGGCAGGCCAAATGGGAAATCGGCGTGCCGGTGATCGCCATTGGCGGCATTTTCGGCGGCATGACCACCTTGACCGAGGCGGCGGCGATCACCGCGGTTTATGCCTTCGTGGTCCAGAGCTTCATCCACCGCGACATCCACCCGATCCGCGACTTGCCACCGGTATTGTTGAAGTGCGTGACCCTGATCGGCAGCGTCTTCGTCATCTTGGGCGTCGCCATGGGGCTGACCAATTACATCGTCGACGCCGAGATCCCCGCCAAGGCGGTGGCCTGGGTCGAGGTCCACGTCCATTCCCGGGTGCTGTTCCTGTTGGCGCTCAACATCTTTCTCCTGTTGGTGGGATGTTTGATGGACATTTATTCCGCCACCATGGTGGTGGTGCCCTTGATCGTCCCGATCAGCCGGCTGTTCGGCATCGATCCTTTACATCTGGGGATGATCTTCCTGGTCAATCTCCAGCTCGGCTACCTGACACCGCCGGTGGGGATGAATTTGTTCCTGGCCGCCGTCCGCTTCGAGCGCCCCTTGCCCGAGATCTGCCGCGCCGTGCTGCCGTTCCTGTTGATCCTGATCGCGGTGGTGGTGCTGGTGACCTATGTGCCGGGCCTCAGCCTCATGTTCGTAAGGTGAGGGGTGATGATGGGACTGCCGAGCTTTCACTCTCATCTCCGCACGGTTTGGGCCGCCCTCGGCCGCCGGCGCCTGTTCCGGCGGGCGCGGGGAACAAACCCGCGCATCGGCGCCAGTGCCGAGATTTTGCATTACGGCGATCCGATCATCTCTCGCACCGGCAAGTGCCTGTGGGCGGATGGCGGCGACACCGGGTTCCCGGCCG
>CBDUSV010000247.1:0-4815 GCA_965369885.1 uncultured bacterium | reverse complement strand
AAACCTTAATCATTGTATGTCTTGCAGATTATAATTAGTATAATATGTGATTATCTGGAGCGTCATGGTGAGGGAAAGGGGGGCTTCCTTCATGCTGATTAGCCGCAACGTCAGGATATCCGGTCACCGCACCAGCATTCGCCTGGACCCCGAGATGTGGGATTCGATTGAAGAAATCGCCCGCCGCGAAAACTGTAGCGTCAACTGGATATGCTCGATGATCGACCGGTGGCGGGAAGACTCAAGCCTTACCGCCGCTATTCGTGACTTTATCCTGCGCTATTTCCGCATGGCGGCCACCGAAAGGGGGCACCTGGAAGCCGGTCATGGCGCCGCCCAACGTCCCAAGGGCATGATGCCGTCCATGACCGTAAACGGCGCCAATTATGGCAGTGGCGCGGAGTGGTTGGATGAAATCATGACACGGCGCCGAGAGGCCGAAACCGGCGCTTCGGTGAAGCGCAGAATGCGGACGGCCTCGTGAGGCTATGATCCCGTATAGTGTTCGGGCCAGCGTTTTTTGACAATTTCGCCGCTGCTTTTAAAGGCATGGCAGGAATCGATACGGCGTGATTTCCGTGCCGGATCGGCGGTCCCTTGGGCCTTGACCCGCGATGGGCCGATGGTCAGATAGGCGACATTGGCAAGCACGCTGAGGATTTCGGTCAGGTGGTGACAGCCCTCGGTGCCGCCAATCAGTTCCCGCACCCTGAGGTGCCAGCCGGGTCGGATTTGCTCACCCTTGATGACGGTGTAGTTGGGAGAAATGGCCGGGCAAATCTGATGTGGCGCCTGATCGATGACAGCTTCGATGTCTAAGATGGTGAGGGACTGATCCACCGTCAAACGCACCCACATATCGTGAAGCGGCTCTCCGGGGTGGATTTTTCCGCGCCATTCATTATCGAACGCATAGCTTTTGACGTCGGTGAGATGGCCCTCGATGTCCCATAGCCCGTCTTCACGAAGAAATCCCTGGCATTGGATATCGCGTCCATGACGGCGTTCACGGGGTTGAGGATCACTGAGGGGCATCAGCGCCTCCTTTTCATTGCTTGCGCGGCGGGGCGACGCGGACCGATGTGATCTGGTTGCGGTGGCGTTGCAGGATCTCGAAACGGAAATCGTGGAACACGAAGACCTGTCCCACTTCGGGGATCTGGCGGGACTCATGGATGACGAGACCGGCGATGGTGGCCGCATCCTCGTCCGGCAACTGCCAGTCGAACTCGCGGTTGATGTCGCGGATGGTGATGGTGCCGTCGACAATGGCGGAGCCGTCGATTTGCTTGCGTATGCCGTGGGTGGCGATGTCATGCTCATCGGAAATGTCGCCGACGATCTCCTCGAGAATATCCTCCAAGGTGACGATGCCCATGTAGGTGCCGTATTCATCGACGACGATGGCGAAATGCTCGCGGCGGTGACGGAAGGCTTGCAGCTGGTCCAGGAGACGGGTGGATTCGGGAATGAACCAGGGCGGTGACGCCAGGGCCACCGGATCGATGGTTGGCTGGCCCCTAGGGGATTGCATGGCCTTGAGCAACGCCTTGGCGTGGAGAACGCCGATGATGTTTTCAGGCTTGTCGCGCCATAGCGGGATGCGGGTGTAGGAACTGTCCACGATCTGCCGGACGATGTCATTGCTGGGCGCCGAGACATCGACCATGACGACGTTGTTGCGGTGCACCATGATCTCGCTGACATCGACATCGGCGAGATCGAGGATGGAACTGAGCATGACGCGTTCCTGCTCGATCGCCGGCTCCTCGCGGCTATGGAGGTCGATGGCGCCGCGCAACATTTCGGCGGCCGAGGTCAAGCCCTGGCTGGCCGAGATATCAATGCCGAACAGCCGCAGTAGGCCCCGCACCGAAACCCGCACAATTCGGGCCACCGGCGATAACACCATGACGAAAATCCGCAGCACCGGCGCGATCGCCAGCGAGACCCGGTCGGCATTCTGAATGGCATAGGTTTTGGGAAGCACCTCGGCGAAGGCGACGACAATGACCGTCATGATGATGGTGGCGTAGACCACGCCGGCCTCGCCGAACATGGAAATGAGAACGCTGGTGGCCATCACCGAAGCCAGGATGTTGACCAGGTTGTTGCCGATCAGGATCGATCCGATCAGGCCTTCCTTGTCCTCACAGAGCTGGTTGACGAGGCTGGCGCGCCTGTTGCCCTTGCGCTCGAGTTGGTGGATCAACGACCGCGAGGCCGCGGTAAGGGCGGTTTCCGAGCCGGAAAAGAATGCCGAAAGCACCAACAGCACAATGATGGTGCCGCTGGCGATCAAGAGAGTGGAGACAGAGGCGGTGATTTCCATTTTCGAACCTGGGTTAAGGGGCCTTGGGTGAGGGGCAATGGCCGGGGTGACCGCACGCAGAAGCCGTTAAGCCGCCCAAGCGGTGTCAAGCCCATACCGTATCAAAAAAGTCTTCGACCGACTTAAGTTCCACATCATGGCTGATGAAAGCCTGGCCGATACCTCTTGCGAGAATGAATGTAATCTTGCCGTCCCGTACTTTCTTGTCGTGATGCATGTGGTCGATCAGCCTTTGTGCGTTCCATTCGCTTGCGTCCATGACCGATGCCAGCGTGGGCAGGCCCAGCGAACGGAAATGGCCATGAACACGTTCGGCATCGGCGGCGGGACAGAGGCCAAGATGCACCGACAAATCGAACGCGAGACCGGTGCCGATGGCCACCGCCTCGCCATGGAGAAGCTTCTCTCCGAATCCGGTTTCCGCCTCCAGCGCGTGTCCGAAGGTATGGCCCAGATTCAACAACGCCCGCGGTCCGGTTTCCCGTTCGTCGGCGGCAACGATGGCGGCCTTGGCCCTGCAGCTGGTCACGATCGCTTCGAGGCGTTGGGGGTGATCCCCCTGGCACATGGTATCGGCGTGCTCTTCAAGCCAATGGAAGAAACCGGGATCACTGATCAAGCCGTATTTCACCACTTCGGCGTAGCCGGCCAGGAACTCCCGCGGCGCCAGGGTGTCCAGGGTATCGATGTCCGCCAGCACCATGCGCGGTTGGTAAAACGCGCCCACCAGGTTCTTGCCGTGGCGGGTGTTGATCCCGGTCTTGCCGCCGACCGAGCTGTCGACCTGGGCCAACAGGGTGGTGGGGATTTGCACGAAATCGATGCCGCGGAGAAGTATCGCCGCGGCGAAGCCGGTGAGGTCGCCGACCACTCCACCGCCAAGGGCGATGAGGGTGGTTTGCCGTTCCACCCCGCCGTCGAGCAGCTCCTCGATGAGGCGTTGTAGCGCGGCGAACTCCTTGGCCTGTTCGCCGGGGGCGATGGTGATGGCGTGATTGTCAATGCCGGCGCCGTTCAAGGTCGCCTCGAGGGGTGCCAGATAATGTTTCGCGACGGTGGTATCGGTGATGATGACGGCGCGTTTCTGGCGCAACAACGGGGCCAGATGTTCACCCGCCGCCGCCAGCAACCCTGATCCGGCGCGGATCTCGTAACTGCGTTCACCCAGCTCGACGGTTACCGATGCGTGGCTATCCATGGTTAGGGTGCGTACCCATAAAGGGTTATGGCGCCAATCTTGATCATGACATCAACTGATCCTGGCCTTTGGCTTCGTTGGCCGTGCCCAGGACCTCTTTTAAGGCCTTGATCACGCGGTCGACGATCACCTTCGGTGGTCTGGAATCGGAATCGACCACCACGTCGGCCTTGGCGTAGATCGGATGACGCGTCTTCATCAGGTTCTCGAGAATGTCCCGCGGTTCACCGTTCTTGAGCAGCGGCCGGTTATGGCGCCGTGACACCCGTTGCACCAGCAAATCCAAATCGGCGCGCAGCCACACCGAGATCGCTTGGCTCTGGATCTTGGCGCGGGTTTTCTTGTCCATGATCGCCCCGCCGCCGGCGGCAAGGACATGCACGGGGCCATCCAGGATCCTGGCAATGACCCGGCGTTCGCCGTCACGGAACTCGGCCTCGCCATGGCGTTCGAAGATTTCGTCGATGCTGCATTGCGCCGCTTTTTCGATCTCCTCGTCGGCGTCGATGAAATCGAGTCCAAGACGCTGGGCCAGCAGGCGGCCGATGCAGCTTTTGCCGGCCCCCATGAGGCCGACCAGCACGATGGTCTTGGGCACCGGAATTGGGAGTGGTGAAGTCATATCCGTGGTGGAATCCGGTCAAAGCAGACGTACGGATTGTTGCAAGGAAACAAATGAGCGGTTAATTTGCGCGACGGTCATGCTATCACATACGCCATAGTGTGTCGTGGCCGGGCCGGGTTGCCATGGTTGCCGGGGTTGCCAGTCGAATTTCAAGCCTTTCCCGGACTGGGAACGGTCGAAAGTATTATGTCGTGATCGCGCGATTTGCACCTTAATTTTTCGGGCGAAATTTAGTTATGAGCAAATTGTCCCGTGTTCTCCTGGTCCTTCTCGTCTCCTTTTTGGCGGGTGGGACCCTTTTCCTCGCCATGTGGGAAATCCCGCCACCATCAGCCCCCGTGGAGAAGGTCATTTCCAATGACAAGGTTTTCCGTTAGCGCGCGCGCATCAGGCGCGGTTCGATTGGGGCTGGCTGGGCCTGCGCTGATCTGGACCCTGGCGATCTGTGCCGGGGCGATCTGGGCCGGGGCCGTGACCATGACCGGCGCCCAGGCGAATCACAATACACCGGTCAGCCCTCCGGCCAGCCTTTCCGGGCCGACCGAGCTTGCCCCGCCGAAAAAGCTCACACCCGCGATTGAAACCGCGCCTTTGCCCAATCCCGGGCCCAGTGCGGCCCCAACAGAGGTGCTCACCACGCCGCAACCCGAGCCTGGCACC
>CBDUSV010000246.1:0-4857 GCA_965369885.1 uncultured bacterium | reverse complement strand
CTTCCGGCTCGATGAACCCGAAACCCTTGGCCGGGTTGAACCATTTTACAGTACCTGTCGTCATAGTTAATTCCTTAAATAGGTAATAATTCCGCGCCTCACGACATGTGACGGCCCGGTTCGTCTAACGTCCACATTGTCAGGGAGTAACAAAGCTAATCGGCGTACCGGTTATTCTGGTAACACCAAACGAATGCAAAACGTATGGGGGATATATAAGCCATATGCCGAAAAAATTCAATAGTTGGGAGGCCCACCGGCCAAATTCGGCCCGTTCAGGCCGCTTGGGGCGCCGCGAAAGTCCGGTCACCCGCCACCACGGTGCGGTGCATGCGCCGGATATCGGGCAAGCCATAGCCACCGACGGCACGGTGGCACAGGCAACGGTTATCAAACATGACCAAATCACCGGCGCTGTAATTGTGGCGGTAGTGCCAGCGCCGGGCGCGGCCGGTGATGTAGGGGAACAACTCATCGAGGATGGGATCGGCCTCGGCCTCGGTCATCCCCTTGATGCCGATGGTGAAACGCGGCGAACAATATAGCGCCTTGCGCCCGGAGTCCGGGTGAACCAGCACCAGGGGCTGGATCACATTTTCGTGGGTCTTGGCCTGCAATTCGTAGAAATCCTTGGCCCCGGGACGATTGGGCGAAATCGTCACCCGCTTGTTCTTCGTCTTGCTGACGTGATGGATGCCGTAAAGCCCATCGATCTTTTTCTTGGTCTCCTCTGGCAGGTCCTGGTAGATGGTGTACATGTTGCAGAAATCGGTGTTGCCGCCTTTCTTGGGATTGCGCACCGATTGCAGGATGGTGATCATGGACGGCAACGGATGGTGAGATGAATCCGAATGCCAGAAATCGCCGCCATCGACGACCCCCACCGCCGTCCCGTCGGGCCGAAGTTCGTTGGACAGGATCATCACCCTGTTGCTGTCGTCATGGGTGTGCTGGACGTTGTCGGGGATCTCCAGGTCACCCCATTGCGATGAAAAGGCGACCTGCTGCAGAGGCGTCAGGTTTTGGTCGCGAATCACCAGCACCTGGTACTGGACGAAGGCCTCATGCAGCGCCGCCTTGGTTTCATCGTCCATGGCGGATGTGAGATCGACGCCGGTAACCTCCGCGCCCAAGCTGTCGGAAACGGCGGAGACTTTCATGAACCGCCCCTGTCCTGCCAAATCATTTCATATCCAAACATTGCCGGCGCGCCCGAATCAGATCTCGAGCCCGTAGAGGTCGATGCAGTTCTGGCTCAACAGGCGCTTCTGCTTTTCCGGCGCCAGATCGCCGATCTGGCGGGCGATGAAGGCGCGGGAATTGGGCCAGGTCATGTTGGCGTGGGGATAGTCGGAAGACCACATGCAGTTCCTGTCGCCCCAGAATTTGAGCGTCTGGCCGCCGACGTAATCATCCATGAAGGTCAGATACATGTGATCTTCGAAGATTTCGCTGGGCAGGCGTTTGATCGGGAAATCCGTGTCCGCATGGCCCGGCTTGGTGAAGCGTTTGTAGTAGTAATCCCACTGCTGCAGGATGAACGGCGCCCAACCGATCTCGGCCTCGACGATCACCACCTTGAGCTTGGGATGGCGTTCGAACACGCCCGACCAGATGAGGTCGTAAACCGTGGTGATGATTTCGTGGGTCTTGGTGTTGACCGGACCGCGCACCTTCTCCATGCCAAACTGCTTCTCCTTGAAGCGGAAGTAGTTGAAGCCGGTGAGGATGTGGAAGTGAAGCGGCTGGCCCAGTTCCGCCGCCGCCGCCCACAGCTTTTCATAATGGTCGGACGCGAGCGGCAGATCGGGATGGGGCACCTGCCACACCAGCCCGCCAAGCATGCCCATGTCGTGGCAGCGTTGCATCTCCCGGATCGCCACATCGATGTCGTAAACCGCGAGACAGGGAATGGCGAACAGCCGGTTGGGCGAGGTCTTGCAGAAATCGGCGACCCAGTCGTTGTAGACCCGAAAACCCGCTTCCTGTTCCCTCTGTTCCTGGGAAAACAGCCCGAAGGTGAAGGTCGGATAGAGCACCTCGGCCGCCACCCCGTCCAGGTCCATGTCGGTGATCCGCACCTTGGGATCAAAGCCGCCCTTGGGCCGGTGTTCGATCATGATCCTGGGGCGCTTGATGGCGTCGCGGATATCCGCCGGCAGTTCGTCGAACATATCCGGCGGCTCATCCATGTGGCCGTCGCACGAAACGAGGAATTCAGGGACCTTTTCGCCGGCCTTCTTCATTTCGTCGGTCACGTAGCGCGCCGACATGTCATCGATTGTCAGGGTCATGGTTCATGCTCCTTTGGGTGCCGGTCGGGCGTCCCGGGCGGCGGCCATCAATATCTGGCCCACCCGTTCATCGAGCCTCGACCGAAATTTTATGAATTGAGGCAATGTCATATCCGCAATCCTCAAAGGCATCTTTGTCCGGATGCCTTGTCCGCCGTCCGTCACCGCGGGGTTGTGTTCCCGGACCAGACACACCTGCCGCCCCCTTATCGGACCTCGGCACGCCCCTGTTTCAGTTGATTTCAAGTTTTCGCGTACACACCACCCAATCTAAAGACAGTTTATTAGGTATCTAAGTATATCTTATATGGGCGGATTTTTGCAAATCAAAATTGTCGGAGAATTTGGCCCCGCTCAACAGTGGCATTGACCCAACTTCCACTTAGTTATATAACTAACTAATCCAATTTCACCTTGGCTTTCATGTGCCCAATGGGAGCATCTCGGGGGACAGCTATCGGCGAATAGGAGGTCGGAGCGATGGTCACGATTACGCCGCTCTCAGATGCGCTGGGAGTCGAGGTCTCGGGCATCGATCTGAGACATGAGATGGATGACGAGACCTTCGAGGCGATCCATGACGCCTGGATTGACAACGTCATCGTCCTGTTCCGCGGCCAGGATCTCTCCGACGAGGACCAGGAACATTATTGCAAACGTTTCGGCGAGCTGGAGGTGGTGCGCTCGACCCGGGCGCAGGACGAGGATCATCCCAGCATCTTGCTGATCAGCAACGTTGAGGATACGGGAAAGATCACCGCGCTGGGAAACGGCGGCATGCTGTTCCACTACGACCAGTGTTACTACCAACACCCCGCCAAGGCCGCCGTTCTATATGCCGTCGAGGTTCCGGCCCAAGGCGGGCACACGCTGTACGGCAACTGCTACACCGCCTATGAGACCCTGCCCGACGACATCAAGTCACGCATCGAAGGCAAGCGCACCCTCAACTATTTCAGCTATGGCGACGCCACCCGCCGGCCCGAAACAACGGATCCGGAGATGCCCCAATGGGTGCATCCCATGGTGCGCACGGTTCCCGAGAGCGGCCGCAAGGCGCTGTTCGTCTGCCGGCTGATGACCATCCGGATCGAGGGCATGGACAAATCCGAGAGCGATGAGCTGCTCGGCAAGCTGTTCGACCATATGGAAAAGCCGGAGTTCATCTACGAGCACGACTGGCGGGTCGGTGACGTGATGATGTGGGACAACCGCTGCTCGATCCATGCCCGGACCGATTTTCCGCCCGAACAGCGCCGCATGATGCGCCGGGTCACCGTGCGCGATCCCCTAACCGTGGCCTGAATACCACGCACCCTGAATCACATGTGGGTCAACGGCTTCAACGCTTCACCGCCGTCCTGATCCGCGCTGGAATTGCTCCGGCGCGTGGCGGTTGCGGCCTCGGCCGCGCTAACGAAGTGCCGGCGCCTCGGATGTTTTGGACGCTTTGAATTCGCCGCCGGCGGCGATATTTTGCCGGGCCTTGGCATCGCCACCGCTGCGCAGACGCCGCAATTCCATCAACCAGCGCCACTTGATCGCGTTTGCCAATTCGCGGAATTGCTCTCGCGCCACATTGCGCGGGGCATATTGGCCGATCCAGGCCCCGACGGTGAAAGCGTCCACCAGGGCGGCCCGTTGGCCGATTTCAGGGCCCACCGGTTCGTCAAACCGCTCCAGCGCCGCCGCAAGCTCGCGGCCGACGGAGGTGCGCCGATCGACCTTGCTGGGCACCAACAGACATAGGGGGCCACCGTCCTTGCGCACGGCTTGGGCGTCATGCACCAGGCTCAGCGCCTGGTCGGTCGCCACCAAGTCGGCGCCCGACGCCGTCACCGGTATCAACACCATGTCGGCTATGCCGATGGCAGCCAGCGTCGCGGGGCCGATATGCGGCGGACAGTCGATGATGACGTGATCGGCGTTAAGGTTTAAGACCCTGTCGGCCCAGGAGCCGACCCGCGCCTCGGCGTCGAGCGGCAAGGTCTCGACCCGAGCAGGCAGATCGCCGCGCCGCGCCCAATCGGTCGCGGTCGCCTGGCTGTCGGCATCCACCACCATCACCGACCGGCTGTCCGCGAACTCGCAGGCCAGCTCGCAGGCCAGGTTGACGGCGATCGTGCTCTTGCCGACACCGCCCTTGAGGTTGACCACCGCGATAACCGAAACCAACTTGTCGATAAGGGCGGGGCGCTGGAACAGTTCCGCGCCGAGGTCCGATTTCTCTGCTTTTGCCCGAGCCGCGATTTTCATCGCGGACAATGCCTTACGTCGCATGTTCTGTCCCTCCATACGCCTATCCCTCGGCGCCGGGCCAAGGCGGGAATTCGCCCTGGGAGCTCGGCTCTTGCCTTGGGACGGTGGGTCCTTAAACATTAAATACTGTAAGGTTAATTATTCTTTAAAATTAACGCCTCCCAAAGGGCGCCGCCTTCCCCATGGTCACACGCCCCCATGCGGGCCACAATCGGCAGAGAATTCTTTCATGACCTTAAAGGCAATGACGTTGCTGCCGTGTGGGGCCGTATCCGCGCCGCGCTACTCGACCTGAGAGATGTCA
>CBDUSV010000245.1:0-4877 GCA_965369885.1 uncultured bacterium | reverse complement strand
TGTAGGAATAATGCCCTATTCAGCCGTGAATCATCCGCCCTTGGCAGGGTGACGGATGGCGTGACACCCCACCCAGTGGATAAGCCGCGGCCAAGTGCGGTCACGAAACAGTGAACGGGACCGCTATTCTCTCCCATCCGATCACATGTTAGCCTTGCCATCACCAATAACGAAAACACACTCCTAGGGAGATGGATATGACCAAGTCACGCAGAATGTCCCCCCTGGCTTACCCATTGGGATTGGCGATTGCGGTAGCCGCCAGCTCCATGGCGTTCGCCTCGGAGGCCGATTTCTTCAAGGGCAAGAATCTCAACATGGTTATCGGCACCTCGCCGGGAGGGGGCTACGACACCTATTCACGCCTGATCGGCAAGCATATGGGGCGCCACATTCCCGGCAAGCCGAACATCATCGCCCGCAACATGCCGGGCGCCGGTGGGCTCAAATCGGCAAACTACCTCTACAACCGGGCGCCCCGGGATGGCACCACCTTCGGCACCTTTTCCCGTGGCATCATTGCCATGCCGCTGTTCGGCAACAAAAAGGCCAAGTTCGATTCCAGCAAGTTCACCTGGCTCGGCAGCGCCAATTCGGCAACCGGTGTGTTCGCCTTCTGGCACAAGTCGGGCATCACATCGATCGAGGATGCCAAGAAACGCACCTTTATCATGGGAGGGACCACCGCCGGGACCACCACGGTCGACGCCCCGAACATCTCAAACAACCTGTTGGGCACCAAGTTCAAGATCGTGGTGGGCTATCCCGGAGGCGGGCTGATCAACCTGGCGATCGAGCGCGGCGAGGTCGAGGGCAGATACTGGTCCTATTCCTCGATCCTGGCGACCCAAGGCAAGTGGCTCAAGACCGGCAAACTCAAGATCGTGCTCCAGCTTGCGTTGGAAAAGCACCCCCAGCTGCAAGACGTTCCGGTCATCATGGATCTGGTGAAGGACAAGGGCGACCGCCAGGCGCTTCGCCTTTTGCTGTCCGAGAACGCCTATGCCCGGGCCTTCATGGCGCCACCCAAGCTGGCCCCAGCCCGCGCCACCAGTTTGCGCCGAGCCTTTGACGCCACCATGAAGGATGCAAAATTCCTCAAGGGGGCGAAAAAGCAGAAGATCATCATCTCTCCCGCAACCGGGGAAAAGGTCGAGCAATTGATCGCCGCGGTCTATGCGACGCCGAAGGACATCGTGGCCAGGGCCAAGACCGCCGCCACCCGTTCCGACCTCACCCAGCAGGTGGTCAAGAAGTTCCCGTGGATAACCGTCAAGGGCACGATCACCAAGGTCCGCCGGGGTGGCCGGCGCCTCGGCATCAAGCTCGCCGGCGGCAAGAAGGGCAAGGTGAAGGTGTCGGGACGCAAGTCCAAGATCACCGTGGCGGGCAAGAAAGCCAAGCGCAAGCACCTCAAGACCGGCATGAGCTGTGACTTTACCTGGCAAGGCAGCGGCACCACGGCAAAGAGGATCGCCTGCAAATAGCGTTCGCTCAGGCAAGGTGAGACTGAAAAAGCCCCCGGTGCGAAGGGGGCTTTTTTTTTCGGGCGTTAATTTCGCATCATTTGGTCTAAAATCGCGACTGAACCAACCAGTGGGAGCAGGACAATTCAACAGTTAGACACAGACATCGCGATCATCGGGTCCGGCGGCGCCGGCATCGCGGCAGGAATTGAGGCGCGCGACGCCGGCGCACGGGTGATGGCGTTCGAAAAGGCCCCGGAGCCCGGTGGCGCCGCCATAATCTCGGGTGGCGGCTGCTGCATGGTCGGGACCCCCTTGCAAAAGCAAAACGGCATCGAAGACAACCCGGACCAGGCATTCAGCGAATGGATAAAGTGGGGCGGGCCAAGCGCCGACCAGGTGTGGGCCCGATACTATATCGAGCATACCCTGCACGACCTCTATCATTGGGCCGAGGGCCTTGGCGTCAAATGGGTCGATATGAAACCCCAGGAAGGCAACAGTGTCATGCGCTGGACCCGGGCCGAACGCAACGGTCTTGGGCTCATGACCAATCTGATCGCCGCATTTCGCGCCCGCGATGGCGAAATCCTCGCCAACACGGAAATCACCAAGCTTAAAATGGATGGTGGCCGCGTCACCGGTGTCGAGGGAACCAATTCCGAAACCGGCGAAGCAGTCGACGTCACCAGCAAGGTCGTCGTCGTCACCACCGGTGGCTTCAACTCCAATCTGGACATGATCCTCGAGGCCAGGCCCGATCTCAGAAACGAAAGGATCATGGAAGGCTCGGGACGCGGTTCAACCGGATCCGGCCACAAGCTGGTCCGCCAGGCCGGGGGCTACCTCACCCACATGGACCATGTCTGGTTCTATGCCTACGCCACCCCGGACTATCGCGATCCCAATCAAAGGCGTGGCCTGGTCTGCCGGCACATCCCGGGCTACATCTGGGTCAACCAACAGGGCAAGCGTTTCCATAATGAGGCCAAATCCGGCGGCAACTCGGCAAGTCCGGCGCTGCTGGCCCAGACCCCGCGCCATTCCTGGGCCATCCTGGACACGCCGATGACGGCCAAAATGGAAGTCTCGGATCCGTACTACCGTGTCGGCGACAAGGTGAAGCGGGAAAAAATCGAGGAACTACTGGAAAATTCCCCCTTCATCAAGAAGGCCGATAGCCTGGAGGACCTGGCCCGGGAGATCGAGGTGGATGCCGCCACGTTCCTCGGGACCGTGGAGCGTTACAATGAGGCCTGCCAACAGGGCCTCGAGACCGAACCGGAATTCGGCAAGCCGCTCAAACTTTCAAAGCCGTTCGACACAAAGCCCTATTATGCGGTTCAATTTTTCCCCCTGGCGCGCAAGAACTTCGGCGGCATCAAGACCGACATTGAATGCCATGTGCTCGACAAGCATTTCGAGCCCATCGGAGGGCTTTTCGCGGCGGGCGAAGCCTGTGGCATGGCCGGTGGCCACATCAATGGCCGTGCCGGTCTTGAGGGCACCATGCTGGGGCCGTCGATCTTCAGTGGCCGGGTCGCCGGCGGCTGGGCCGCCCATGAAGCGGGCCATGGTGACGGCTTCAAAGGCAAGCCAAATCGCGACTGAGGGCGGCTTACGGATCACGCCGCCATCAGGGCCTTGACGTGCTGCGCGCAGGCCGATGCCAGGGCACGGGGGTTGTAGCCGCCCTCGAGAACCGAGCCCAGGCGGCCGGTACAGCTTCGTTCCGCGACCTTGACGATTTCCGCCGTGACCCAGGCGAAGTCGGCATCATAAAGCCGCAGATCGCCGATCGGATCGTGGCGGTGGGCGTCGAACCCGGCCGATAGCAGGATGAAATCCGGCGCGAACTCGGCCAGCCGGGGAATGATCTTTTCCGCCACCGCCCGTTGAAATTGCTCCGATCCCCAGCCCCGGGTCAAGGGCACGTTGACGATATTGCCCAACGCATTGTCGTTCGCCACCGGCGAGACCGGGAACAGGAACGGCTGGTAAGTGGAGGCGAAGAAAACATCAGCGTCGTGGTTGAACATGGCATGGGTGCCATTGCCATGATGGACATCGAAATCGAGCACGGCGATGCGCCTGAAACCGCGGGCCTTGCGGGCATGGACGGCGCCGATGGCGACATTGTTGAACAGACAGAAGCCGAGCGTGCGCGACGGCTCGGCATGGTGCCCGGGCGGGCGCACCGCACAGAAGGCGTTCTTGGCCTCGCGCATGGCGACCGCATCGACGGCGGCACAGACGGCGCCGGCGGCGCGCAACGCCGCCTCGGCGGAGGCGGGCGAAACCACGGTACCGGAAAGATCGAAATCCACCCGCCCTGCCTCGGGCATCGACGACAGCACGTCGGAGACATATTTGGCGCCGTGGACCTCGATCAGCTGGGAGCGCTCGGCACGGGGCGCGATGCGCCATCCCAGGGCGTCGAAGTCCGGCCCGGCCAGGGTTTCGAGCACGGCGCGCAAGCGTTCCGCCGATTCCGGATGGGACGGGCCGGTATCGTGCTTCAGGCATACCGGGTGGGTGAAAACCAATGTCGTCATGTCCGCTCGAACCTTCCGGAAGCCATTGTCATGCGCGGCGGCGGCACCAGGGCATGGCGCGGCGGTCGTTGCCCAGGCAGAACTGGCATTGCAGCTTGAGCCGGCTGACGGTGCTCTGGGAGTTGACCAGGCAATTGGTCATGAAGCGGTCACGGTTCCCGTCGTCGAAGTGGACCGAGGAGATCGGCGCACCGAGAGGCGGTGGCTCGGAGAAGGCAAGCTGGGACAACAGCTTGACCGTGGCGGGATGCACCGCATGGCTGTAAATCTTGGTGATGTTGAGGTCCTTATCGTTCATCAGATCGAGAAAGGCGTTGGCGACCAGGGCACTGGCCAGGCCGCGCTTGCGCAGCTCATCGTGGACGATCACCGAATCGAGCTTGCAGATATCGCTCGCGTCGGTGGCGTGTTTGCCGAGGGTGCAGCACACCACGGCGCAAAGATCGCCGCAGCCGAGCAGCCCGAACAGATAGGGCTTGGTGCCGTGGTCCTCGGTTTCCTCGAAAAAGGTGCCGATGCGGCCGATCTCCGGCGAGGTGCCATGATGGCGGGAAAAGTCGCGGAAGGCGTCTTCGCTGATCCGCTCGAACGTCAGACCGTCGCCTTGCTTTAACGGTTTTTTGACCATGACCGGCTCCACCCGGGCGCGCGGTGCGCCACCATCTCTCATGAGATTGCGAGTCGGTATTATGTGCAGGAAGGTTGTAATAAGGGTTAAGCCAAGTCTAAAAGAGTTGGTTATTCGGCCACGGACACCGCCAGCGGCAACCACAGGGTGGCCCGGGTGCCCGCGGTCTCCCGGTTGGTGATCTCGAAGCCGCCGCCATGTTCTTCCATGATCTGGCGCACCGTCGGC
>CBDUSV010000244.1:0-4878 GCA_965369885.1 uncultured bacterium | reverse complement strand
GCCCAATATGACGAGGCCGGCCTCAACGCCAGCCATATCGTCGAGGCCGTGCTCGAGGTTCTCAACCGCAATGGAATTGTCCGGCCCACGGTCGTGGAAAGCGGGTGAGCCGGCCCCGGGCTTTGAGCGGCGCCGGCGCCAAGGCACCGGCAAAATCCACCAAGACACGACTTGATACCGCCCTGGTCGCCCGGCAACTGGCACCGAGCCGCAGCATTGCCCAGTCCCTGATCATGGCCGGCAAGGTCTTCAGCGGCACCGAGCGTTTGGACAAGCCCGGGCGGCTGGTGGTGGCGGCGACGGCGCTGGAAGTTCGCGGCCCCTCCCATCAATGGGTATCGCGGGGCGGGCTCAAGCTGCAACACGGTCTCGATCATTTCGGCCTCGCGGTGGAAGGCCGCGTCGCCCTCGATATCGGGGCCTCGACCGGCGGCTTCACCGATGTGCTGATAAGCCGCGGCGCCGAAAAGGTCTATGCCGTGGATGTCGGCCGCGGCCAGTTGGCGTGGCGGCTGCGCACCCATCCCCGCGTCGTGGTGATCGAAGGCGTCAATGCGCGCTATCTGTCGCGCGACGAAATTCCCGACGCCGTCGATATCATCGTCTGCGACGCCAGCTTCATCGGCATTGAGACCCTGTTGCCGGCGCCCTTGGCCCTGGCGGCGCCCGGCGCCGATCTCATCGCCCTGATCAAGCCCCAGTTCGAAGTCGGCAAGGGCCGTGTCGGCAAGGGCGGCATCGTCCGCGATGCGGGGTTGCATCAAGAGGTCTGCGACCGGATCAAGGAGTGGCTGACCCGGGAGGCGGGCTGGGACGTTGCCGGCATCGAGGAAAGCCCGATCACCGGCCAGCACGGCAACAAGGAATTCCTTATCTGCGCCCACTTGCGGGGCTGACATGGCCGGGGTGGAAATCGGAGGTAGCCCCGGCGGTGATGGTCCTGGTGGTGGGATCTGCCCCCATTTCGGAGCCTGCGGCGGCTGTAGCTTTCCGCATCTCGCCGACGCCGACTATGAAAGCCTGAAATGGAACCTCATCGCCGAGGCATTGGCGCGCGCCGGCCTCGGCGAGGCCCCGGTTCGGCCGCTGTTGCGCTTTGATGCCAGCATCCGGCGGCGCTGCACCTTTCTTGTCAGCCGCACGCCCAAGGGGGGACACGGCGGTGGCGCCATGGCGGTGGGCTTCCGCGCCCGGGCCAGCCATGATGTGGTGGCGGTCGAGAGCTGCGCCGTGCTCGATCGCCGCATCGTCGAGCTCATCGCGCCGCTCGGTCGCCTGTTCGAGGGACTTAACGCCCACCGGGCCTCCAGCGAGATCGAGATCAGCCTCACCCCCACCGGGTTCGATGTGGTGTTGGTGCTGGAGCGCGAGCCCGGTCTCGGCGACCGCGAAGCCGTGATCCGCTTCGCCATGGACTTCGATGTGGCGCGGATATCGTGGCGCCCGCACCGACGCCGCCGGGATGCGTGGCTTGACGACGCCGAACCCATCATCCAGCGCCGTCCGGTCCAGGCCATGTTCGCCGGCGTCACCGTCGATCTGCCGCCGGCCTGTTTCCTCCAAGCCAGCGTTCCGGCCGAAGCCAAGCTGGTCGAACTTGTCACCGAGGCCGTCCCGGGCGCGCGCCACATCGCCGATCTTTATGCCGGTGTCGGCACCTTCACCTTTGCCCTGGCGGCGGGGGCTTCCGTCCATGCGGTCGAAGGCGCCCGTCCCTTGGCCGCGGTCCTGGATGGCGCCGCGCGGCGCGCCGGATTGGTGCCCCGAATTGAGGTCGAGGCGCGCAACCTGACACGCCGGCCGCTCTCGGCCGCCGAGCTTAAAGCCATCGATGCGGTGGTGTTGGACCCGCCCCGGGCCGGGGCCAAGGCCCAGGTGGTGGAACTTGCCCAAAGCGCCGTGCCACGGATCGCGGCGGTGTCATGCAACCCGGCGACATTCGCCCGCGATGCGCGAATCCTGACCGATGGCGGCTATGGGCTTGAATGGGTGGCGCCGCTTGACGAGTTCCCGTGGTCGAAACATGTGGAACTGGTGGCGGCCTTCGCGCGCTAGGGTGTGTATTCAGCCACACTGGGCGCGGTGGCGCAACATATGGTCGGCCAGCACGCAGGCGACCATGGCTTCGGCCACCGGCACGGCGCGGATGCCGACGCAGGGGTCGTGGCGGCCGGTCGTCGAGATTTCGGTCTCAACGCCGGCGATGTCGATGGTTTTCCGGGGGTTGGGGATCGAACTCGTCGGCTTGACGGCAAAACGCAGGATGATGTCCTGGCCCGAGGAAATGCCGCCGAGCGTGCCGCCGGCATTGTTGGAGAGGAAATGGGGCTCTCCGTCGCGCATACGGATCTCGTCGGCATTGTCTTCGCCGGAAAGCGCGGCGGCGCCCATGCCGGCGCCGATCTCCACCCCCTTGACCGCGTTGATGCCCATGATGGCGGAGGCCAAGTCGCTGTCGAGCTTGCCATAGACCGGCGCGCCGAGGCCCGCGGGCACGCCGGTCGCCACCACTTCGATGACGGCGCCAATGCTCGATCCCTGTTTGCGGACGCCGTCGAGATAGCCCTCCCAGCTTTGGGCGACTTCGCGGTCCGGGCACCAGAACGGGTTGTCTGCGACCGCGTCCCAATCCCAGCGTTGGCGGTCGATGCCGTGGGGCCCCATCTGGATCATGGCGCCGCGGACAACGATGGCGCTGCCCAGGACCTTGCGGGCGATGGCGCCGGCGGCGACGCGGCTTGCGGTTTCACGCGCCGAGGCCCGGCCACCACCACGGTAATCGCGGATGCCGTATTTTTTGAAATAGGTGTAATCGGCATGGCCGGGACGGAACTTGTCCTTGATGTCTTCATAGTCCTTGCCGCGGACATCCTCATTGTTGATCAGGAGCGAGATCGGCGTGCCGGTGGTCAGGCCTTCGAACACCCCAGAGAGGATTTGGACGCTGTCGGATTCCTTGCGTTGGGTGGTGAAGCGCGACTGCCCCGGGCGGCGGCGGTCGAGATATTGCTGGATATCCGCCTCGATGAGCGCGATGCGCGGCGGACAGCCGTCGACGACGGCGCCGATGGCGGGACCATGGCTTTCCCCCCACGTGGTAACGCGGAACAAATGGCCGAAGCTGTTGTGCGACATATCTAGTCTGTGGTTGCCTGCCTAGGCGTCAACCCGGGCGCTAAACGGTGGAGATATCGGGGGCGTCGACCGACTTCATGCCGACAACGTGATAGCCGCAATCCACATGGTGCACCTCGCCAGTGACGCCGCTGGAGAGGTCGCTGACCAGATAGAGGCCCGATTTTCCCACATCGTCGAGGGTGACGTTGCGTTTCAGGGGCGTATTGTACTCGTTCCATTTGAGAATATAGCGGAAATCGCCGATTCCCGATGCCGCCAGGGTCTTGAGGGGGCCGGCCGAAAGCGCGTTGACGCGGATGTTGTGGCCGCCGAGATCGACGGCGAGATAGCGCACGCTGGCCTCCAGGGCCGCCTTGGCGATGCCCATGACATTGTAGTGGGGCACGACCTTTTCGGCACCGTAATAGGTCAGGGTCAACAGAGAGCCGCCATTTTCCATCGCCGCCGCCGCGCTGCGGCACACCGCGGTGAAGGAATAACACGAGATTTCCAGTGTCGAGGCGAAGTTCTCCACCGTGGTGTCGCGGTATTGCCCTTTGAGCTGTTCCTTGTCGGAAAAGGCGATGGCGTGAACCACGAAATCAAGCCCGCCCCAACGGTCCTTGATGGTATCGAACACCTCGTCGATGCTGCCGTTCTGGGCCACGTCGCAGGGCAGAACCAGCTCGGACCCCACCGATTGTGCGAGCGGCGTCACGCGCTTGCCCAGGGCCTCGCCCTGGTAAGTGAAGGCCAGTTCGGCGCCATGGGCGGCGATGGTGCGGGCGATCCCCCAGGCCAGGGAGCGGTCGTTGGCGACCCCCATGATCAGGCCTTTCTTGCCGGCCATCAATCCATTGTTTTTTGTCATCTTTCCTCGTGTTCGACGGGCGGCAAGGCGGTTGTGAGTGTCCGCTTGCCGTATCCTACACCAAAGCCCCATGGGGTCAAAGTAGGGGTCAAGGATGGGGCCAAGACCACCCCAAGACCACCCCAAGTCCAACATTGACCATAAAAAACGGCCCGGCGCGATATCGCCGGGCCGCCATTATGCAGCCACCGGGTGCCGTGTTTCGATTACCGGTTGACGACCTTCCAGGTGCCGTCGGGCTGGCGGCATGCGGTGCCATGGGCCTGTTCGGTCCTGCCGCCGATGTTCACGGTCTGCTGATATTCGCGGCAATATTGCCCTTGTCGCGTCTGGTAGGCGGGCTGGGGCGTGACGGTGCCGGAGTGGCCGCTATCAGGGTTGCGCCATGAGATGGGCTCTCTCGAGCGGCCGGTCTCAAGGGTATTCTGCGTCGTTCTCTGCATGGCGAGGCGGTCGGCGCGGTCGAGGGATTTGCCGACCTCATTGCCGGCCCAGGCGCCGAGCAGAGCGCCGATGGCAACGGCTGCGAGTTGGCCCTTGCCCCTTCCGACCTGGGCGCCGAGCAGGCCACCGGCGGCGGCGCCAACAAGGGTGCCACCGATTTCCTTGTTTCCTGCATTCTGGGAGCAGGCGGCAAAGGTTATGACCACAATGGCAGCCAGGGAAAGCCGGCCCAGCTTGCTGCACGTATGACTGATTGCATTCATGATTACATCCTCACGGCTATCAATCGGATAAAGTATAAATGGAATGCATGGCTGTCAGAGGGGACAGGGAAGATTCCATCCGATGCTGTATAAAGACCATAATTGGAACAGGCGTGTAAAAAAACCCTTAATTGATTATTCTTTGGTGACAACCCAGCAACTCCGGGAATGGCCGGTTTGTCT
>CBDUSV010000243.1:0-4918 GCA_965369885.1 uncultured bacterium | reverse complement strand
GGGGCCCTCATTGGCGGCCATCACCATAGCGGCCAAGGGGAAACTTGTCACGATGGCGCCTCAGCGCCCTCGAGGCGCAACAACGCCCGCTTGGTGTCCACGCCCGAACCTCCGGAATACCCGGTGAGCGCACCCGAGGCGCCGACCACCCGGTGGCAGGGAATGAATATGGCGAGCGGATTGCTGGCGCAGGCCCGGGCCACCGCGCGGGCACCGGTGCCGAGCCTGGCCGCGAGTTCGCCATAGCTAACCGTGGTGCCATAGGGGATGGCTTGCAGTTCGCGCCACACTTTTTGCTGGAACGGCGTGCCCATGGGGGCGAAAGGAAGCTCGAAGTCCTTGCGATCACCATTGAAATAGGCATCAAGTTGGCGCCCGGCCTCGGCCAGGACATCTGTTTCGCTATCGTAACTATCATCTTCCCAGGCCAGGGATTGAAGGCCATTGGCGCCTTGGCTCAGGGTCAGGGGCCCCCCCGGGCTCGCCACGGTGTGGCGCTGAAGGGGGGTTGAATGGCTATCCATCATCCGGGTCCTTGAGGGTTGCTGAGAAGATGGGTGAGTGCTTCCGGATCGGTGACCGGTGGTGAACAGGTTTGCCCGATACAAACATACGCCGTGGCTGTGCCCTCCGCCCCGGTCTTGCCCGCCGCCGGATGGGTTTCGGGCAAGGTGGCGCCGGGCTCGATCATCGTGATCACCCGGTCGGGTAGTGATAGGCCATGGACGGCATCGAGCAAAGCCTGAACCGCGCCGTCGCCGCGTTGGCCGACGATCACGATCTGGGCGCCGCGCTCGGAGAATTCATAGGCGTTGATCAATGAGGCGAGGGGGAAGGCGTTCAGGCCGAGCTCGCCAGAGAATGCGCGAAAGATGCCGTCACGGCGATCACGGTAGATGTCCTTGCCGGTCAGTGCATAAAGCCGCGCCAGCACCTTGGCCATGACCCCGTTGCCCGCCGGCGTGGCGTTGTCGGCGCAGCTTTTGGTGCGGGTGATCAGATCCTGGGCATCATCGGCGGTGTAGAAATAACCGTCGCCATGGCCATCCCAGTAGTGGCGCTCGGCCATCGCGGCCCAGTCCTCGCATTGGTCGAGATACGCCGCTTCCGAGGTTGCCTCATGGAGCGCAAGGGCGGCGGCGCACATCTGGGCGTAATCATCGATCGTCGCCAGGTGCTGGCATTTGCCCTGGCGGTAGCTGTGATGGAGACGGCCATCCACCGACATGTTTTCGGCGACGAAGGCGAAGGCGTCTTTCGCCGCCCGGGTCCAACGGGGGTTGGCGAACACGGCGCCGGCATTGGCGAGCGCCGCGATCATCTGCCCGTTCCAGTCGGCCAGGACCTTGTCGTCCCAGCCCGGGCGTACCCTGCCATCGCGGACCGCCAACAATGTCTCGCGGCCCCGCGCCAGGGTGGCTTCCAGGCCAACGTCGGCATCGAAGGGGCCGGACTTCGAGCGGTTGAGGATGGTCTTGCCTTCCCAATTGCCGTCGCCCGAGACGTCGTAAGCCCGCTTGAAGGCGGCTCCGTCATCGCCGAGCGCCCCGTCTTCGCCAAGGGCAAGATCGATCTCGGCTTCGGTCCAGACATAGAACTTGCCTTCTACGCCTTCGGAATCGGCGTCAAGGGTGCTGGCGAAACCGCCGTCCTCGCCGATCATCTCGCGCAGCACCCATTCAACAGTCTCGGTGATGCGGTTGACATAAAGCGAGCTGCGGGTTTCCTGCCATGCCAGGGTAAGCATTTGAATAAGTTGGGAATTATCGTAGAGCATCTTCTCGAAATGGGGCACCAGCCAGGCCGAATCCGTGGCATAGCGCGAGAATCCTCCGCCGAGATGATCGTAAATTCCGCCCTGGCACATCTTGTCGAGGGCAAGCAGAACCGTGTCACGGTAAGCCTCGGTGCCGGTGCGCAGCCAGGCGCGCCACAGCAATTCCAGGATCGGAACATTGGGGAACTTCGGCGCCGAGCCGATGCCGCCATCGACCGGATCGAAATCCCGTAGCAATCGGCCCGCCAATTGATCGGCGATGTCCAAGGTGATCGGCGCGCCGGGGCTTGATTGCGACTGCTTATGGAGGGCATCGCGCAGGGCGGTGACGTTGCCGGTGATCTTTTCCGGTTCGCGGCGGTAAATCTCGCCGATATTGCGCAGGATGTCCTTGAAGCCGGGCCGGCCCATGCCGGCTTCCCGGGGGAAATAGGTTCCGCCCCAGAACGGTTCGCCCGCAGGCGTCAGGAACATGGTCAAGGGCCATCCGCCATGCTGGCCCAACAAGACCAGGGCCGATTGGTAGATGGTGTCGAGATCGGGGCGTTCCTCGCGGTCGACCTTGATGTTGATGAAATGATTGTTCATCAGCCGCGCGGTGTCTTCGTCCTCGAAACTTTCATGGGCCATGACATGGCACCAATGGCACGCGGCATAGCCGATCGACAGCATGATCGGGCGCTTGGTCTCCTTCGCCTGGGCCAGGGCGTCCGGGCCCCAGGCCCGCCAATGGACCGGGTTGTCCTTGTGTTGCAGGAGATAGGGACTGGTCTCGAGATCGAGTTGGTTGCGCCCCAAGGTCTGGTCCTTATCTATGATGGCGGCCGCCATTGCGCCCAGCTTTGCTCTGACATAGTTTGGCGACAACAGCTTGCGATACAACCCTAATTTTTTTGGGTTTTCGCCCTGTCAATTCGGGGCCCATTCGCGGGTATGGGAAAATCGAATAGGGACTTCCAACGGTGCGCGACGACACCATCTTTGCCCTCGCCAGCGGCGCCGGACGTGCCGGCATCGCGGTCTGGCGCATTTCAGGGCCCGGCGCCGGGGCGGCATTCACCGCGCTCACTGGCCGCGCCTTGCCGCCGCCGCGCCAAGCGGTGCGCATCCGGGTTGGCGAAGGTGTTACCGGCGACATCATCGATGACGGCATCGGTCTGTGGTTCCAAGCGCCGGAAAGTTTCACCGGCGAGGATGTCGCCGAGCTTCACCTCCATGGCGGGCCAGCGGTGATGGCCGCGGTGACCGAGGCGCTTGGCGCCATCGATGGGCTGCGCCTGGCCGAGCCCGGCGAGTTCTCCCGCCGCGCCTTTGAGAACGGCAAATTCGATCTCACCCAGGCCGAGGGCCTCGCCGATCTGGTCAACGCCGAAACCGAGAGCCAACGGCGCCAGGCCCGGCGCCAGTTCGACGGCGCCCTGGCGACGGTGTTCGAGGACTGGCGGGGCCGGCTGATCGCGGCGCTCGCGGGGGCCGAGGCGGCGATCGATTTCGTCGACGAAGACGACGTGCCGGCGGACCCGATGGCCACACTGGACCACAATATATCGGGGATATTGGATGAGATAACACTATATCTTGATGATAACCACCGTGGCGAGCGCCTCAGGGACGGCATTTACATCGCCATCATTGGCGCTCCCAATGTGGGAAAGTCGTCGCTTTTGAATGGACTGGCGCGGCGTGAGGCCGCCATCGTCTCCGAGTTCGCCGGCACCACCCGTGACGTCATCGAAGTGCACCTCAATCTGGGCGGGGTGCCGGTCATCATTGCCGACACCGCCGGCCTTGGCGAGGCGGGCGACGCGATCGAGGGCGAAGGCATCCGCCGGGCCCGGGCCCGGGCCGCCGCTGCCGATGTCAAACTCGCCTTGTTCGATGCCCAATCCTGGCCGCACATGGACGACGCGACACGGTCCCTTGCCGATGGCGACACCATCATCGTCGTCAACAAGTCGGATCTGGCAGACCCCCGGGGCGGGGCGGGGCCGCTGCACTATCAGGACCGCCCGGTGGAGGTGATCTCGGCGCTTCATGGCGACGGCATGGCGGGTTTGGTGCAGCGCATCGAGCGTGAAGTCACGGGCAGGATCGAGACCGCCGGCCCGCCGGCCTTGACCCGTGCGCGGCACCGCGCTGCCCTGGAAGACTGCGTCCAGGCCCTGAAGCGGTGCCAAGCCGCAATCACTCAGGAATCGGCCGCTCCCGAATTGGTCGCCGAAGATCTGCGCCTGGCGGCACGCGCGCTCGGGCGTATCACCGGGCGCATCGATGTGGAAGATGTGCTCGACGCCATCTTCAAGGAATTCTGTATCGGCAAGTGAGGGGCAAAGCCGCCGCTGGGGCTTTGACTTCCAAAAGGGGGGTCACTACATTCCCGCCATGAAACCCCAACATCCTTTTAGTTCAGATGTGGCAAGTTTCGATGTCATCGTGATCGGCGGCGGCCATGCCGGGTGTGAGGCGGCGGCAGCGGCTGCGCGCATGGGGGCGCGCACCCTGCTTCTGACCCACCGGATCGAGACCATCGGCGAAATGTCGTGCAATCCCGCCATCGGCGGCCTGGGCAAGGGTCATCTGGTGCGTGAGATCGATGCCCTGGACGGCATCATGGCCCGCGCCATCGACCGCGCCGGCATCCAATTCCGCGTCCTCAACCGTTCCAAGGGCGCCGCCGTCCGCGGGCCCCGGGCCCAGGCCGACCGCTTACTCTACCGCGCCGCCATGGCCGATATCCTGAACGCCATCGAAAATCTCGAGATCCAGGCCGCGGCGGTGGAAGATCTGCGCCTGGATAGGGCGGGGCGGCTCGAAGCGGTGGTAACGGCGACGGGCGAGGAGATCAGGACCGGGGCGGCGATCCTCACCACCGGCACCTTCCTGCGCGGTGTGATCCATATCGGCGAAGACCAGATCGCGGCCGGCCGGGTCGGCGAAGCCCCGGCCCATGGCCTGGCCAAGACCCTGGAAAGCCAAGGCTT
Source organism: uncultured bacterium (assembly GCA_965369885.1). GTDB lineage: Bacteria > Pseudomonadota > Alphaproteobacteria > SMXQ01 > SMXQ01 > JAZFWG01. Next base: position 160 of record CBDUSV010000243.1, on the reverse strand, counting down.
TACCCTGGGCCGGCTCAAGACCGGGACGCCGCCGCGCCTCGATGGCGCCACCATCGACTGGCGCGGCCTCGAGGTTCAGCCCGGTGATGACCCGCCCGAGCCGTTCTCTACCCTGACCGCCACCAACACCACCCCCCAGATTCCGTGCCATCTCACCGGC
>CBDUSV010000242.1:0-4938 GCA_965369885.1 uncultured bacterium | reverse complement strand
AACTGCGGGGCGCGAAGGCGCGGACCTTGTCCCAATCGATCTGGGCGCCGAGGGACGGGGTGTCGGGCAGCTTCACGGCGCCGTCGCTGACCGCCAGGGGTTGGGTGACGAATTCTTGCGCGAAGGTGAGGAAAAAGGTGGTCTCCGACGGCAGCCAGCGGGCGGGCTTAGGCATGGCGGCGGCGAGCTGAAGCGACGCCAGCGCGCCCAGCGTGCTTTCGCCGAGAAACCCCATATGGCAATGGACGCCGCGCTCGGCGGCAAAGGCGATGATGTCGCGGGATTGGCTCAGTCCCGACTTGCCGAGCTTGACGCTGAGGGCCTCGGCGCCCTGGCCGATGAACAGCGCGGCGGCTTCGAAATTGCGGCAGTTGTGATCGATCAACAACGGCATGGCCGTACTCCGTTGCAGGGTGGCGAAACTCTCGTCGGGGCGGAAGGAACAGGGGTCTTCCGCCGCCACCACGGCGTAATCGCCAAGGCCTGAGGTGTATTCGGCAACCTCATTGGGCTCATAGGCCCGGTTGGCGTCCACATAGATGGCGACATCATCGCCGATGGCGCGGCGGATTTCGGCCAGCACCTTGAAGTCCGTCTCCATGCCCTGGCCGCCCTTGACCTTGAGGGTGCGAAAGCCGAAGTCCGCGACCTTCTGGGCCGCATCGGCGGCCATGGCGCCGGGCTCGGCGCGGGTCACGGTCCACGACACCGGGACGGTGCCATCGCCGCCCCACAATTGCCAGAGTGGCTGGCCCGCCGCCTGGGCGCGAAGATCCCAGCACGCGATGTCGATCAAGGCCTTGGCCAGGCTGTGTTCGGGGATGCGGTTGAGAATGCGGCTGACCGCCGCCTGATCGGCGGCATCGATGCCGGCCAAGCGCGGCAGAAAGAGCTCTTCGATGACGGTGGCAAGCGATGTCAAGGTGGCGCCGGCCCAGTTGATCTTGACCGAGCCCTCGGCAACGCCTGAGAGCCCGTCCCTGGTCTTGAGGGCCAGGATCAGATAGTCGGCGCCGTCCTCGGCATGGCCGGCCCATTGCACCGGCTTCGGGTAGGGCAGATGGACCGGATAAAGCTCGGCGCCATCGATGGTGAGTTTTGGGGCGTTGTGGGCGTCCGCCGCCTGGTCGGTCATCGCGCGCCGATCAATCCAGCGGTGTCTTGAAGGCGACATAGCCGCCGTCGATCAACAGATCGGCCGCGGTCATGAAGGTGGAATCGTCCGACGCCAGGAACAGCGCGCCCTTGGCGATCTCATCGACGGTGCCGATGCGCCCCGGCATATAGAGCGGCCCGCGCACCCGGCGCGATTCCTCTGCCGTGCCGTAGCGGTGCAGCGAGCGCGGCGTGTCGATGGCGCCGGGCGACAGCGAATTGACCCGGATATTGTCCTTGGCGTGGTCCATCGCCATGATCCTGGAAAAATGGATCAGCGCCGCCTTGGAGGTGCAATAGGGCGCGCGCTTGGGCACGCCGAGCTGGCCCAACTGGGAGGCAATGTTGACGATGGCGCCGCCGCCGGCCGCCTTGATATGGGGGATGGCGTATTTGCACATCAGGAACGGCCCGCCGAGATTGACCGCCAGCGCCTTGTTCCAGTCCTCGAAATCAAGCTCGACCACGGTGCCGTCCGGGGTCACGGTGGCGGCGACATTGACCAGGATATGAAGCGTCTGGAAACGGGAGATGGCGAATTGGACCGCGGCCTCGGCCTCGGTGGGTTGGGACACATCCAATTGGCATCCCGCCGCCTCGCCCCCGGCATCGGTGATGGCGGCGGCGGTGGCCTCGGCGGTCTCAAGATTGATATCGGCGGCAACCACGCTGGCGCCTTCGGCGGCGAACAGCCTGGCGATGGCGCCGCCGATGGCGCCGCCGCCACCGGTGACCAAGGCCACCCGGCCCTGAAGCTTCGCATTTGCGTCCATGGCCCCATCCTCGCGGGTTTGTTGTTGTTATCGCAGCCATAGTTTCGGCGAAAACGCCGCCGGCCACAAGCGGCCACCGCGTGCCGCACACACATCACCACCCCGGTTGATCCGGGCTTTTCATTGCGGCTATGTTCTGATCAAGTGTAACAACGATTTAAATCACTGGGAGGACGCCGATGAAGGCCGTTGCCCGTTTCTCGCGCCACCGCGGCCTGGATGACTTTGCCGCCAACCATCCCGATATCGACTTCGTCGAGGTCGAGGACAACTCGGGCCTGGCCGAGGCGCTGCCCGGCGCCGATGCCTTGTTCGTCAGCAACCGCATCTACGACGAAGAGATGGCTGGGATCGTGCGCGAGATCGGTACCGATCTCAGATGGATCCAGTTCTTCACCGCCGGCTTCGACAATGGGATCAAGAACGGCTTCCCGGCCGGGGTCCAGGTGACCAACGCCGCCGGCATCGGCGCCCCCATGGTGGCGACCCAGGCCATCGCCCTGATGCTGGCCCTGGCGCGGCGCTATCCCATGATCGCCTTACGCCGCGCCCAGGAGGACTGGGCCCGGGATGAAATCTCTGCCCAGGTGGTGAGCCTTGAAGGCGCCACCCTGGTGATCATCGGCCTCGGCAGCGTCGGCCGCGAGGTCGCCCGCAAGGCCAAGCCGTTCGATCCCCGCATCATCGCCGTCACCCGCGAAGGCCAACCCGGCGGCGACGTGGACGAGGTGATGGGACGCGAGAAGCTGCTGGACGCCCTGGCCCAAGCCGACATGGTGGTGATGGCAACCGACGCGACGGCGGAAACCCGCCATATGCTTTCCACGTCCGAGTTCGCAGCCATGAAGCCCACCGCCTTCGTCATCAACGTCGCCCGCGGTGAACTGATCGACGAGGCCGCCCTGATCAAGGCCATCGAGGAAGACCGCATCGCCGGCGCCGGCCTCGACGTCACCGAGGCCGAACCCCTGCCCAAGGGCAGCCCGCTGTGGGGGCTGAAGAACACCATCCTCACCTTTCACACCGCCGGCGGTGGCGGCGCCGGTGCCGGTGGCGGCGCCAAACGCCTGTTCGCCCTGATCGACGGCAACATCACCCGTTTCAAGACCGGCGAGACGTTCGAACGCTTGGTGCATTTCGAGGAAAAAGCCGGCTAAGGGAGACAATCCATGGCGGACATCTCACTTGCAGGCAAAATCGCCATCGTCAGCGGTGGCGGCCGGGGCATGGGGAGGAGCATGGCCCTTGGCCTCGCCCGCGCCGGGGCCGCCGGCGTCACCGTGACCTCGGCCAATTCGCCCGGTGAGATTGCGGGCGTCGCGGCGGAGATCGACGCCATCGCCGGGCCCGGCACCGGCCACTTCGTGGTTGCCAATGTTGGTGACGCCGAGGCCTGCCGGCGCGCCGTCGCCGAGACGGTGGAGAAATTCGGCGCCCTTCACATCCTGATCAACAATGCGGGTGTGGGCATGCGCGATGTCTTTGACGGCCAGCGCGGCCCGTTCTGGGAGGTGACGATTGAGGGCTGGAACCGGGTGATCGGGACCAACGTCAACGGGCCGTTCCTGATGGCCCACGCCGCCGCGCCCACCATGATCGAAGCGGGCTTTGGCCGCATCATCAACATCTCCAAAAGCGTCGACACCATGCACAGCCGCCAATCCTCGCCCTATGGCCCGTCCAAGGCCTTCCTCGACGCCGCCACATTGGCCTGGGCCCAGGATCTCGGCGGCACCGGGGTGACGGCGAATATATTGCTGCCCGGCGGGCTGACCGACACCAGCTTTTCGCGGCACGGCACGGTGGAACGGCGGCGCCAAAGCGGCGGCCGGGTCTATGATCCCGACGACATGGCGCCACCGGCGGTGTGGCTGGCGTCGGAGTTGTCAGGGGATTACACCGGCTGCCGCTTCAACGCCGCCAAATGGGATCGAAGCCTAAGCCCCGGGGACGCCGCCCGTTGCGCCTTCGAGGCCGCCGCCTTCCGTGCGCCCAAGCGCCAAGGCGGCCTCACCCACGCCTGGCAGAAACCGCAAGCGCCCGAAGCGATAGTGTGACAGTGTGACCGGGGCATGGCCAAGGGCACCACATCTTTTGCCATCGCCGCCGCCATGGCGGTGCTCGGGCTCTCCTTCAACTGGACCTCACCGGCCAGGGCCGGGGAGGTCGCGGTCGATCTCGAACTGGTGCTGGCGGTCGATGTCTCGGGCAGCGTCGATGAGGTCGAGGGCGAGTTGCAGCGCCAGGGCTATCTGACGGCGTTGGTCGACCCCCGGGTGATCCGCACCATCCGCGACGGGCCGCACCGGCGCATCGCGGTGACATACATCGAATGGGCCGGCACCGATTATCAGATCACCGTCGCCAAGTGGGCCCAGATCCACGACGCCAAAAGCGCCCAGGCCTTCGTCAATGCCATCGCCAAGGTGCCGGTATTCTCCGGGCCCTGGACCTCGATCAGCACCGCCATCGATACCGCCGCGGCCATGTTCGAGGGCAACGGCTACCGCGGCACGCGCCGCGTCATCGACATTTCCGGCGACGGCCCCAACAACCGGGGCCGCCCGGTGGCACTGGCCCGCGACGAGGCGGTCAAGCGCGGCATCACCATCAACGGCCTGCCCATCATCAACGACCGGGTCAACCCGTGGGGCGGGCCGCCCTCCGCCGATCTCGACATCTATTACGAGGAGTTCGTGGTCGGCGGCCCCGGCGCCTTCATCATCCGCGCCACCACCTTCAAGACCTTCGCCGCCGCCATCCTGTCCAAACTGATCAAGGAAATCGCCGCCGCCCCGCCGCCGGCCGGTACGCGGGATCAGGCGCTGGCGTCGGGGGCCCAACCGGTGAGGCGGGATCAGGAGCTGGCGTCGGGTTCGTTATTGAAGTGATTGAAAGTGATTGCGGCGGCGCGGGGCTTATTTCTTCTTGCCGTGCTTCGCCAGCCATCTGCGGGCCAGCCGCTGCGCCTTGGCGATCTGGGCAGGGGTCATGCGCTTGGAAATAATCT
>CBDUSV010000241.1:0-4954 GCA_965369885.1 uncultured bacterium | reverse complement strand
GCGCCGGCATTCCCGCCATCCTGGTCAATATCCCGGGCACCGCCGGCGCCGCGGCGACGCCGCTGGACGGCTATCCCATGACCAAGCAGGGCCGCGGCCAGCAGGCCCTGGCGATCTCTTTCGTATCGTCGGTATTCGGCGGCCTGCTGGCGACCGTGCTCACGCTGCTGGCGATGCCGTGGTTGTCCCAGATAGCATTTTATCTCTATTCGGTGGAGATGATCGTGGTGATGCTGTTCGGCATCTCGCTGATCGCCACCATTGCCGCGCGCGACACCCTGAAGGGCCTGATCGCCGGGTTCTTCGGCCTGATGATCGGCTACATCGGCGCCGATGTGGTCTATGAGACGCCCCGTGGCACATTCGGGTTCCTCGAGCTTTACGACAAGGTACCGCTGATCCCCGCCCTGGTCGGCCTGTTCGCCGTGTCCGAGGCCTTCGCCGTGATCGAGGGCGAATCCATTCTGTCCCAGCGTGGCAAGGAGATTCTGCAGAAGGCGGGGTGGTCCGAAACCCTGGAAGGGGTGCGCATCGCCCTCTCCAAATGGTGGCACATCATCTGGACTTCCATGATCGGCCTGGTGATCGGGGTGGTGCCCGGCGCCGGCGCCGCCATCGCCGCCTTCGTCGCCTATCAGCAGTCCAAGGCCTTTTCCAAGACCCCGGAGTTGTACGGCACCGGCCACGTGGAAGGCCTGGTGGCGCCGGAATCCGCCAACAACGGCGTCACCTCGGGCACCCTGGTGCCGCTGCTGGTGATCGGCATTCCCGGCGGCGCCACCGCCGCCATCATGCTGGTGGTGCTGCAATATCATGGCGTCACCATGGGGCCCGATCTGTTCATGGAGAACCCGGAGCTTGCCTACGGGCCGTTCGCCGCCATGGCGGTGACCTATTTCATGATGATCTTCACCATCCTGCCGCTGGCGCGCTACATGTCGAAGATCACGGTGGTGTCCACCATCTATATGTCGCCCATCATCATTTCCTTTACCCTGGTGGGCGCCTTCGTGCCGCGCCAATACATGTTCGACATGTATCTCGCCCTGGTATTCGGCGTCATCGGCTACATCGCGCGCAAGACCGGCTACCATACGGCGGCCATCCTGATCGGTGTCATCCTCGGGCCGCTGTTGGAAACCTACTTCCTCAGGGCGCTGAAGATGTCCCATGGCGATGTCTTGGTGATATTCTCGTCGAACCTGGGCAACGTGCTGTGGGTTGGCCTGGTGATCTCGTTGATAATCCCCTATGTGGTGCAACGCCGGCGCAAGAAGAAAGCGGCCGAAGCCGCCGCTTCCGACGCGTAGACCGGGAACGTGCCAGCCCCCCTTTGCTCAGCCCCGGACCCCAAGCCGCGCCGGCCCCGAATTTCCCTACCCGCCAAGTGCTGCGACTGCCACGCCCATATCTGTGGGCCCGGCGCCGATTACGATTACGCGCCTGCGCGCATCTACACCCCGCCCGACGCGCTGCTGCCGCAATACCGCCATATGCTCGGGACCCTGGGCCTGGACCGCGCCGTCCTGGTTCAGCCCAGCGTCTATGGCGCCGACAATTCGGTGCTGATGGCGGCCCTGGCCGAGGGAGGTGAAAATTTTCGCGGCGTCGCCGTCATCGATGTCGGATGTTCCGATGACGATCTCGCCAGGCTCAACCAGGCCGGCATCCGCGGCGTCCGGGTCAATGTGGTCGATGTCGCCGATCCCAAGGCCGGACTGCCGGTGGACCAGCTGCGCCGGCTGGGCGATCGCATCGCGCCCTTGGGCTGGCATCTGGAATTGCTCACCCATGTGGATGAGTTCCCCGCCCTGGATGAACAATTCGCCGATTTCCCGGTCGATCTGGTGTTCGGCCATATGGGCTATTTACGCCCCGGACATGACACCAAGACCGCCGGGTTCCAGGCGCTCCTTCGCCTGGCGGCGATGGGGCGCTGTTGGGTCAAGCTGACCGGGCCTTACCGCATTTCCGCGGGCGATCTGCCCTACCCCGACGCCACGCCCTTCGCCCGGGCCCTGATCAAAGCGGCGCCGGGCCAGGTGATCTGGGGCACCGACTGGCCCCATGTCATGGTCACCAAGCCGATGCCCAATGACGGCGATCTTTGCGATCTTTTAGCGGATTGGATTCCCGATGAAGGAATGCGGGCGCGGGTCCTGGTGGACAATCCGGCCCGGCTTTACGGCTTCGCCTGAGACCTACCGGGACCTACTGCTCGACCCCGGTCTTGAAGAAGACCTCACGGGCCTCATCACTGGTGATATGGGCGACCAGGTCGGCGGCCTTATCCGGATGGCCGCTTGCCGCCGCGACGCCGGCGGCGTAGGTGGTGATATTGCCGATGTCGGCGGGCAAGGCCCCTACCAGTTTGGAACCCTTGCCGTCATAGACCCGGATCTCGGTGATCTGGCCGAAGCCGATCTCGCCGGGGTTTCGGTTGGCGGCGAGAAGCTCCATCACCGCGCCGCCGGTGGGCGTGCGCTTGGTCTTGGCGGCAAGCTCAGGGGCGATGCCGAGGCGCTCCATCAGCTTTTCGATGTAAAGCCCACTCGAGGCCTGGTTGTAGACCAGGCTGTCGGCGGCAAGGATGGCGGCCTTGAAGGCTTCCGCGCTAGAAATATCGGGCATCGGCGCGCCGTCCCACACCACCACCGCCGCCTTGACCGAACCGATCTTACGGGCGCTGCCGGCGACAATCAGCCCCTTGGCCTCGAACGCTTCCATCGCCGCCACCGGGGCGATGATGACGTCGGCGCCGCCTTGGCCGGATTCGACCTGTTGGCGCAGCTTGGGCGCCGTGGCGAAGGTGATCTCGACCCCCAAGCCGCGCTGGTGGCCGAAATCATCGGCCCGGGACGCGGCGCCGGTCTTGACCGCGCCGGCCGACAGGATGCGAAGCTGTTCGCCGTCATTCGCCATGTTGGCTCCTTACATCGCCGGGCCATCAGTGAGGCTGCGCTTCTAGCATGGATCACGACCGGTGGGAACGCCGCCACGGCTCTAAATCGCGGTGTCAAACTGGTATTTGGCCGGGCTCTCGGCTATCTTGCCGGGGCCGGCAAGGGCAACAGTAAATTGTGTACCAGCATCTTTAGGGGGCCAACATGGCAGCAAGTGGAAACGGCGTCGTCGCCAACAACATCAAGCGCTTATCGCGGATCGACTTGGCCGGCAGCGGCCAGGTCATCGTCAAGGGCGACTATGCCTATATCGGCCATATGGACCCGCCTCACGGCACCACCATCCTCGACATTTCGGATCCCCGCAAGCCCAAGACCGTGTCCCATATCAAGCTTGCCGACAACTTCTCTCACACCCACAAGGTGCGGGTGAACGGCGACATCATGATCGTCAATGTGGAGCAGTATGACCGCCACTTCTTCCATCTCGGCCACCGCATCCCCGAGATCCGCGCCAAGCTGGAAACCGAACTCGGCCACCCTGCCACCGATGCCGAGATCGCCAAGGAGCTCAAGGTCGAGGCCAGCGACGTCCCGGTGCTCGACCAGGCCCGCGAACGGGGCTATGGCGATGGCGGCTTCAGGGTCTATGACATCGCCGACCGTGCAAACCCAAAGCTGCTCACCCACCACAAGACCGCCGGCTTCGGCACCCACCGCTTCGATGCCGATGACCGGTACGCCTACATCTCCACCGAGATGGAGGGCTATATCGGCAACATCTTAGTGATCTACGACATGAACAATCCGGACAGCCCGGAAGAGGTGTCGCGCTGGGCGATGCCGGGTCAGCATCTCGCCGGCGGCGAAACCCCGACCTGGCGGGGCTACCGCAACCGCCTGCACCATGCGCTGCGCCAGGGCGACACATTGTGGGCGGCGGTGTGGCAGGCCGGGCTTCGGGTGCTCGACATCTCCGACATCACCAAGCCCACTTGCATCGGCGAATACAACTACCACCCGCCCTATCTCGAGCCGTCCCACACCTTCCTCAAGGTTCCGTTCCCGGTCGATGGCCGCGATGTCGCCTTGGTGATCGACGAGGAACATGATTACATCCCGGGCCAACCCCACGCCTGCATGTGGGTGTTCGACGTCACCGACATGGCCAACATCCATCCGCTATCGAGCTTCCATGTCTCAGAGATGGATTCGCCCTGGAGCCGGATGATCGGCAAGGGCGACCGCTTCGGCGCCCACCAGTACCAGGAACATTTCGAGGACACCAAAATCTACGCCACCTGGTTCGCCGGCGGGCTTCGAGTCGTCGACATCAAGAACCCGTCGCTACCGGTCGAAGTCGCCAGTTTCATTCCCGAGCCCGGCAAGGGCGGCAAGACGCCGCAAAGCAACGACGTGGAGGTCGATGAGCGTGGCCTGATCTACATGGTCGACCGGGTCAATGGCCTGGATATCCTGGAACTCACAGTCTAACCAATGGAAATAAGCCTATGAGCGATCCCGATCTGCTGCCACCGAGCGTCGATCCCAACAAGAAGCTGATCGGCATCCGCAAGGTCCAGGCCCGCAACGACGCCACCCCGCGCACCGTCTCCACCGTGCGCGATTTCGAGATCGTCACCGACGAGGTCTCGGGCGGCAATTCCGGCCAAACGCCCCTGGAGACCGTATTGGTGGCGCTGTTGGGGTGTGAAGGCGTCATCATCAACCGCTGCGCCGAGGCCATGAAGTTCGACTATGCAGGCGTTGATCTGGAATGCGAGGGCGCGGTCGACGCCCGGGGGTCGCGCGGTGTGGTGGGCGTCAGGCCGCATTTTCAGTCGGTCGCCCTCAAGGTCAAGATCCAGACCAACGAGCCGCCTGAGCGCGTTGCCAAGCTGCGCAAGAACGTGGAATCCCGCTGCCCGGTGATGAACCTGCTGATCGACGCCGACGTGGAGATGATCGTGGACTGGCAGACCGTCCCGGTTTGACCCTAGTCCTTATCGCCGGCCAGCTGTTCGCCGGTTTGTTGCTCGAAATATTGCACC
>CBDUSV010000240.1:0-4983 GCA_965369885.1 uncultured bacterium | reverse complement strand
GCCAACCGAAAGGCAGCCGAAGCCGAAAATCAGCAAAACCACCAAGCCGTAAAATACCGCATCGCCCATGATCAAGCCCTCTGCTCCGGGTGAACTTCGATCAATCAAAATACCGTCAAATCAACATCGCACAATTAAGTATCCACCCCCAATAGCCGCGCCTTCGATGGCGGGTAAATGGGGGGATTCTTTCAAGGGTTGGCTGGGGCGCCAGGACTCGAACCTGGGATCACGGGATCAAAACCCGTTGCCTTACCACTTGGCTACGCCCCAAGGATGTGCGCGGCGCGAGACTACGCGCAAACGCTTGGCCCCGCAACAGCACTAGGATTTAACCCGATATAAGTCCGCCCCGGCCTTCGATCAAGCGCGCCGCCGCCGCCCACCAGCCGGGATGATCGCGGGTGAGCCTGGCCGCGCCGTCCCGGGCCTGGGCGTCGGTGGCGAACAGCCCAAAGCAGCTGGCGCCACTGCCAGACATCCTGGCGAGCTCGCAACCCGCAAGCGCCGCGAGCGCCGCCGCCAGTTCCGCGATGTCCGGCGCCATGGCCACCGCCGCCGGGGTGAGCTGGTTTTCGCTGCCCCGCAGCAGCGCCGCCAATTGCGCGGCATCTTTGGGCTCATCGGTGAACCGCGCCGGGCGGCCGAAGGGGCCATGGAAGGCGCCGAAGACATCGGCCGTCGCCAAGGCCCGGCCCGGATTGGCGATCACCAGCCATGGCGCCCCCACGCTTGCCGGTGTCAGCTCGCCACCGATGCCGCCGGCAAAGGCGCTCCGGCTTTCCAGGCATACCGGCACGTCGGCGCCGAGCTCCGCCGCGATATCGCCAAGCCCGGCGGTGCCGAGGCCGAGGCCCCACAATCGGTCGAGCGCCATGAGCGCCGCCGCCGCGTCCGCCGAGCCGCCGCCCAACCCCGCCGCCACCGGGATGTTCTTTTCCAGGGTGATGTGGGCGCCTTGCCGGCACCCTGCCGCCGCGCCTAGCCGTTGGGCGGCGTCAAGCACCAGATTGCCGGGCGCGTCCTCAAGGGCCGTGGCGAGGGCCGCGGCAAACGGGCCGCTGACATCGAGGCCAAGGCCATCGGCGGGCGCGGCGCTGACCACGTCATGGAGATCGGCGAACACTATCAGCGAATCGAGGAGATGATAGCCGTCATCCCGGCGGCCCGTGACATGGAGGTAGAGATTGAGCTTCGCCGGCGCCGCCAGGTGCACGGAATTACCGGCCTCATGGGATGGCAAGCTCAAGGCCGCATCAACCGCCGTGGCCGGCCTTGCCCTGCTTGGCGGTTTTCTTGGTCTTGGCCTTGCTGGGGCCGAGCCCCTGGCGGAGCTTGGTCTCGATGCCGGCGACCAGGGCCGGGTCGGGCTTGAGGGTCAGGACATGGCGCCACTGGAACCGCGCCTCGGTCTCGCGGCCGACGCGCCAATAGGCATCGCCGAGATGGTCATTGATCACCGGGTCCTCGGGGCGGAGCTCGACGGCGCGTTCCAAACTGGTGACGGCGGAAGTGAACTCACCCATGCGGTAGTGCACCCAGCCCATGCTGTCCATGATGTAGCCGTCCCGGGGCCGAAGCCGGGTCGCGGTCTCGACCATCTTGCGGGCCTTCACAAGATTGATGCCCTTTTCCGCCCAGCTATAGCCCAGATAGTTGAGCACGTGGGGGTCCTTGGGGCGGTATGCCAGGGCGCGCAGCAGATCGGCCTCGGCCCGGTCCCATTGCTTGGAGCGCTCGAGCGCGATGCCGCGGGAATAGAGCAGCGACCAGTGGCGCTTATCGACCTTGGCGATGCGCCCGATGGCGCGGTCATAGACCTTGACCGCTTCCGGATAGCGCCGGTGCTTGCGCAGGATATCGCCGAGGGCGATCAAAGCATCGGAGCGCTCGGCCCGTTCCGTGGCCATTTCGCGCAGGCGCGAGATCGCCCCCCGGGAACGGCCGAAGTAATCCAGCAGGGTCGCCGCCCTGAGGCGCGCCGACCAGCTCAACAGCGATGATGGATCGACATGGTCATAGACCGCGATGGCGTCGTTGTAGCGCCGCTGGCGTTCCAGGATATCGGCGAGCAGAAGCCGGGCAACCGTATGGCCGGGCCTGAGCGAAAGCGAGAGACGGGTCAGGATCAGGCCGATATCGCTGAGACGTTCCTGATGCATCAGGCTGGCGAGATTGAACAGCGCCTCGGCCATGCCTTCACGGGCCGAGGCCACCGTGGGCTCGGGGCGCTTACCCTTGGCGACACGCGCCGAAGCCTCGGCGGTGAGCATGACGTCGGGGTGCTCGGCCTCATATTCCTTATAGAGCGCCATGGCCTTGGCGCCGCGGCCGGTGCGCTCATAGAACTTGCCGATGGTTTCGACGAAACGGAGATAGCCGCTCATGGTGTCGGGCAAGGCTTTGACGTAGCTGGCCTCGGCGGCTTTTCTGTCTCCGGCGAGATCGGCGATCAGGCCCGAATGGTAATCGAAGAACAGCTTGAGGCTACGGCGTTTCACCATCGGCGCCATCACCTTCGCCACCTGCTTGGGCTGTTTGGTGCCGACCTTGGTCCAGGCCCGCAGCATCGGCGTGAGAAAATCGTTGAAACTGCTGGCGGGCAGGGCCTCGAGCCGTTTGTCGGCGCCATCGAAGTCGCCTTTTCTCACATCGTCGACCACCAGCACCACCTTGGCCAGGGTGGATTTGGGGCGCAGCTTGATCAGGCGCCGCGCCAGTTTCACCGCCTCGCGGATCCTGCCTTCGATCGCCATCAACAGAAAGGTGTTGCGCACCAGTTCCGGGTCGTCGGGATCGAACACCAGGGTATGGGCGAAAAGATCGGCGGCCAGGCCCATGTCGCGCATGGTCCTGGCATGGCGCCCGGCCAGATAGTTGCCGAAAGGCGAAGGCGGACGGGCATCGGCCCGGGGCACCGGTTTGGGCGCCTGAATGGGTGAGGCTTTGGTGGCCTCGGCGGCACTTGGGCCCTCGCCGGGCCCGGCACAGCCGACCAGCGCCAGGGCGAGGACCGCCACAAGCGGCGTGCGGCCCGGAAAACCTGGACAATTGGCCCAATACTGCCTGATTGTTCTAGCCGCCATATCCACGCATTTTATCTTATTAGCCCGCCATTGTAGCACGGCCCGGGGCGCCGCTTTGATAATTCCGCGCCGCGCCGGCCGGATTTTCGCACCTTAACCATTACAAACCCCTACCCTTATATCCCACCCCTACATCTCGGGATAGTTGGGACCGCCGCCGCCCTCGGGCACGGTCCAGGTGATGTTCTGGCCCGGATCCTTGATGTCGCAGGCCTTGCAGTGAAGGCAGTTCTGGGCGTTGATCTGCAGCCTTGGCGAGGCGCTCCCGTCCGGGCCTTCCAGATCGACGATCTCGTAGACGCCGGCGGGGCAATAGCGCGTCTCGGGCGAATCGTAAAGCCGGAGATTGACGCCGATGGCGCGGTCCGGGTCTTCGAGCCTGAGGTGGACCGGCTGGTCCTCGGCATGGTTGGTATTGGACAGATGCACCGAGGACAAGAGATCGAAACTGACCTCATTGTCGGGACTGGGATAGTCGATTTTCTTCGAAGCCGCCGCGGTGGCCAAGGCGTCATGGTCCCCGTGGTGGTGAAGCGTCCACGGCGCGCGGCCGCGAAACACATAGGTATCGAGCGCGGCAAGGGCGAGGCCCACCCACAATCCCCAGCGGAAGCCGGGGCGGATGTTGCGCACCCGGTAAAGCTCGTCGCCGAGCCAGGATTGGAACAATCGCTCGCGGTAGTCGGTGGCCTCGACGGCGGATGTGGAGGCGGCCCCGGTGGCCTCGGTGGCGGCGCGGTCAAACGCCGCCTTGAACACCGCCTCGGCGCAGACCATGGCGGATTTCATGGCGGAATGGCTGCCCTTGATCTTGGGCACGTTGAGGAAGCCGGCGCCATCGCCGATCAACGCCCCGCCAGGGAAGCTCAATCTGGGGATCGACTGCCAGCCGCCCTCCACCAGGCAGCGCGCGCCGTAGGCGATGCGCCGCCCACCGGCAAACAGCGGGCGGATCGCCGGATGGGTCTTGAAGCGCTGGAACTCCTGGAACGGATCGAGATGGGGGTTGCGGTAATCGAGGCCGATGACAAACCCCACCGAGACCCGGTTGCCGCCGAGATGATAGAGGAACGACCCGCCATAGGTCATTTGGTCCAGCGGCCAGCCTATGGTGTGCATCACCTCGCCCTCATGGTGGCGGGCGGGGTCGACCTCCCACAGCTCCTTGATGCCGATGCCGTAGGTCTGGGGGTCATGGCCGGCGCGGAGTTCGAAGCGTTCGATCACCGCCTTGGAGAGCGAGCCGTGGCAGCCTTCGGCGAACAGGGTCTGGCGGCCGATCAGTTCGATGCCGGGCTGGTGATTGGCACCGGGCGTGCCGTCGCGGCCGATGCCCATGTCACCTGTTGCTACCCCCTTGACCGCGCCTGTTGCGTCATAAAGCACCTCGGCCGCGGCAAAACCGGGATAGATCTCGACCCCGAGCTCTTCGGCCTGGGTGGCGAGCCAACGGCAGAGAGTGCCCAGGCTGATGATGTAATTGCCGCGGTTGTGCATATCCGCCGGCACCGGCAGGGGCACGGCGTGCTTTTCGGTCAGGATGCAGAAGCGGTCGCGGGAGGCCTCGGTCTTGAGGGGGGCGCCACGGTACTTCCAATCGGGGATGAGCTCATCCAGGCTGCGGGTCTCGATCACGGCGCCGGACAGGATATGGCCGCCGACCTCGGCGCCTTTCTCGATGATGCAGACGGTCAGCTCCCGGCCGGCATGGAGGGCGAGCTGCTTCAAGCGGATCGCCGCCGCCAACCCCGAGGGACCGGCGCCGACGATCACCACGTCGAAGGCCATCTGATCCCGTTCCATGCCGCCTAACTCCGCTGTCGATATGCGCGCGCGCCCACCGGCGCCGGTAAATGCTTACCCGAAAACCCGCCCCGGAACAATTGGCGGCGATGAA
>CBDUSV010000239.1:0-5015 GCA_965369885.1 uncultured bacterium | reverse complement strand
TAAACGGGCACGGTGTAAACTGGCGCGATCTAAACGGGTACGGTGTAAACGGGCACGGCGCACCCGGTTCCTGCCGCCAACCCTTATTCCGCGTGTTGGACCGCATCCAGAAACCGCAAATAATGATCCGGTAGTCCATGGGCGCGGGCGCCTTCGCGTAACAGGGTAATATAGCGGAGCGAGGGTTGGCCGTCCTTTTCCTTGCCATCGGCTATGTAGGTCACGGCGCTAAGGGGATCGCCCCCCAAGCCTTCGGCCTCGACCCAGAGATGCCGGTAACGGCGCCCGGGAATGCCTTCGGTGGAATCCAGCTGCACCAGATCGGCCCGGGTGATGCGGTAGAGAACGCCCCAGACCTCGGCGTCTGGATCCACCGCGAGATTGGCCGGCGCCGCCTTGCCGCGGGGCCGGCCTTCCAGATTGAAGCGCAGGCGGTAGCCACGCACCCGGCCCGGACGCCAGTCGATCGGCTCCATGCGGCGGCGTTGGCGGAAGGCACTGTCGTGCATGTTGGCGCCGAACGCGAAATACCAGACCTCATCGCCGGGCGAACCGAACAGGCGGAGGCCATGGAACCGGTAGTGCAATTTCTTCAACAGCCATTGAACGCGGCTCATGGCGTCCCCTCACCCGCCTCAACACCCATCCGGCGCAGGACCGAAAGTTGCAGTAGCGCCGCCACCAGGCTGATCGCCATTACATAACCATAGGATGACATCACCGCCGCCAAGGCGCCGCCGAAAATGGGCAACAGCGACACCGGCGCCACCAGGGCATTGAAATAGCCGCTATAGGCGGGCCGGCGTTCATCGGGCGAGATTTCCATGAGATATCCCAGTTGCGCGATGGTGCTGCCGTTGTTGACGGCGCCGAGCAGGAAAAACACCAGACCGAACCACAATAGGGTCTGTTGGCGCTCGGTGCCGCCAAATTCCATCCACATCAGCGCCAACGCCGGCGCCACGGCGGCGAAGATGGCGACAAGGCGCAGCAAGGAGAGCTTGCCCCGGTGGTCGCCCCACCATCCCCAAATCGGATTGGACAGCAGCGTGCCCGCGGTCTGAACCGCCACCAAGACCGCCACGTCCTGGGGCAACAGCGTGCCCTTACGCGCCGCCAGTACGATGTAGAACGGCAACGCCATGGCCACCGTCCCATTGCACCAGCGCGCCGCCAGAAACAGGCGGAACCGGCGGTCGCGCCTAAGAACCTCGATGCCGGCCTTGAGAAATCTCCCGAACCCGGCGGTGGTGTTCTCCGCACTATCGGCTGGCGCCAACGGCTCGCCCGCGGAAACGAAAGATATCGCCGATGCAGTGAGAAGAACGGCGCCGACCAGGAAGATCACGCCATACCCCTCGGGAATGGGCAGACGATCGAGGACCCGGTGGGCGATGGCGGCAACCATCAAGGCGAGAATTCCACCGCCGAAGAAGCGAACCGCAAGCAGCCGGCTGCGCCGGGGCGAGGGGATCGAGCGCGCCACGATGTCGTTATAGGGCGCACCGACAATGCCGCTGACAAAGGCATAGGTGGTCCACAGGACAAAAAAACCGATGATGATTTCCTTGGGGCCGAGAACATCGGCGAACCACAACACCCCGGCGAGCACGGCGAGGATGAGGGCCCGGCCGAAGGCGCCGAACATGTAGAACCCCATGCGCCGGCGACGGCGCTGTGCCAGATGCGCCACGAAGAGTTGCGGAAACAGCCAGCCATAGCGCGATATGGCGGCCGCGGCGCCGACCGCCACCGGGCTCGCGGTCAGGCTATCAACCAGGGCGGCGACGATGGTGCTGGTATCGACGGCGGCGGCGCCACCCTGGAAAAAAACCCCCGCGGTGGCGATCGGCGCGAATGCCTTGCGCCCTTCGGCCCTAACGTTCTGTTGCGTCATGTCCCCCCACCTCAAGCAATGTGGACAACCGCACACCCTGGATCCACAAGGCAGCAGAGCCGGTGGCCGCCACCGTCGCCATGGTGATCGCCTGAACCGTCAGTGTCATGGCCAGCGCGATCTCCACATCGACGCCTAACCCTTGAAGCACATACACCGCGCCCGCGGTGAAGCCACCGACAAGGCGAAGCGTGCCGGTCAAAATGACGATGAAACCAAGGAACACCATGAGAAAAAGATAGTCCACCGGCCCCAGCACCACGCCGAAGGCAAGCCCGACCCAGAAAAAATGACCGATGGCCACCAGTTTTATGGCAATCGCGGAGCCAACGATCAAACATGGCAGAGCAATGCCTTGCGGCCACAATGCGCCCGCGAAAAATCTTTGCACGGCGCCCGAGAGCGGCTCATGCCAACCCCGGGGAAGCCATGCCGTCAGACCCAACAGGACCGGTGGTGCGGATGGGCGCTCGAACCACCTTCGCCCGGCGAACAAGCCGGCTATGAGGACACAAAACAGGGTGAAACTCACCACGCCGCCCCACATCAATGTTGGCCACAAAGTGCCGGTGGCGTCGGAAAACTCGGCGAATAGCAGCGCCAACACCGTGAAAGCAACGAAGACCAGCCCGTCGGTCAGCCGGTCCATTGAAATGGTGGCAAGAAGGGTTGCGGTGCTCAGGCCTTCAAGACGCGCGACAAGATAGGCGCGGACCAGCGGACTGACCCGGACCGGCGCCGCCAGATTGGCGAGATAGCCCGCCATGGTCGCCCCGAACAGCCGCCATACCCGGACCGGCCGCAATGGCTGGAGGAGCTGGCGCCATTTGAAAGCACGGACCAGCTGTTCCGCCGCGATCGCCACCGGCAATATCAAGAGAGGCCAGAGTTCGGCCTTGGCGACAATGCGGAGGAACCGCACCACATCCACGTCGCGCAGCACCCAGGCCAAAAGCCCGATGCTGAGGGCAAGGGCTGCCCACCGCCAAATCCTTGCCCGCGATGGGGTTTTCACATCATGGGTCCCGATTACTGGGAAAGGTCTTCCGTGGAGCCGTCATCATACAATGCGTCGATGATCGGGCAATCGGGCACGGCGCCGCCCTGGCACCGCGCCACCATGTCGTCCAACACCCGTTCCATGGCCCGAAGATCGGCAAGCCGGGCCCGCACAGCCTCCAGATGCCTGGCACCGATGGCCTGGATTTCGTCACAGCTGCGATCCCGGTCATCGACGAAGCCTAGAAGGCTACGGACATCGGCGAGGGAGAACCCGAGGTCGCGGGCGCGGCGTACGAAATTGAGCCGCTTGAGATCGTCGGGCTCATAGCGGCGCTGGCCGCCGGAACTGCGTCCCGGCACCGCCAGGACGCCGATTTTCTCGTAATAGCGGATGGTCTCGACCTTGCAGCCGGTGCGCTTGGCCAGCATCCCGATGGTGAGATTTGGCGGCCCGGATTGGTCCATGATCAACCTCCGTCGAAAAGTCTTGAACCTATAGTTACTATAGGTCCTAATATAATGTTAGCGGACATCCAAGGAAAGGGTATTTGCCATGGATGATGGCGCAGAGGTAAACCTTGGCCAAGACGGGCCCCGTGCCTGGGACCGCCGACCGGCGGTATCCGGCTTCATGGCCACCGGCGCTTTTTTTACGGCGATCGGTGCCTCGACGTGCTGTGTCATTCCCTTCGCCCTGGTCAGCGCCGGCGCCGGTGGCGCTTGGCTCAGCAACCTGGTGATCTTCGCCCCGTTTAAGTCCTATTTCATCGCCGCCTCGCTGCTTTTGCTCGGTGCCGGGTTATGGATGGTCTACCGCAAGCCCAAATCACCGGCGGGCGCCGACGCCGTTTCTTGCGCGAACTTGGCTTCGCTTCGCATCATCCGCACCGCTTTATGGACCGCGGCCACCCTTGTCGCCGCCGCCATATTTTTCCCCTATTGGGCACCGCTCCTCGGTTGAGGAACGTGGTGTTGATCAAGGAATGAAAGCATGAAAATCCTTCGCATAGCAGCCATTTTCATCGCCATTTCCGCATTCCCGGCCATGGCCCAGGCCGGCGCCAACAGCTATGAAATCGGCGTCGACGGCATTTCCTGTCCGTTCTGTTCCTACGGCATCGAGAAGGAGCTGAGCGCGATCAAGGGCGTCGGCAAACTGGGCGTCGATATCAAGCGCGGCGTCGTCACCGTCCGCATGTTGGCGGGCGCAAAGCTTAATGAGGCCCAGGCGCGCAAGGCCGCCAAGGACGCCGGCTTTTCGATGCGCTCCTTCACCGCAGTCACGCCGAAATGACCATCCGGGGCTGGACAATTGCGATGGCCATATCTGCGGGCCTGGCGGCGCCGGCCCAGGCCGGGCCCATCAGTTTCAATTCGGCCCTGACGCTGTCTTCGAATGAGTTCGTCTTCCGCGAAATGTTCATCTTCGATAGCTCCGGCGACGATCCCTCGGGCCAGGACCGCGACCGCCGTGGGCTGAGTTCGCTCTCGGTTCTGGGCTATGGCGTCGATCAGAATCTCTCGCTGTTCGCGGTGGTGCCGTTGCATGATCGCCGGCTTCGCATCACCTCAGGGGGAGAGCGGCGGACCCGCGACGCCGCCGGGCTTGGCGACATCCGCCTGTTCGGCAAATACACCGCGGTGCGCCGCAACTGGACCGGCCGCGCCTTGCGCATCTCGCCCTTCGCCGGGGTCGAGCTTCCGACCGGCGCCAGCGATGAAAATGACCGCTTCGGCCGCCTGCCGGCAGGCGTGCAGCTGGGCTCCGGCTCGTTCGACCCGTTCGGCGGCATCACCGCCAGCTACCACAGCCTGGATTACCAATTCGACGGCCAATTGAGCTACCAGGCCAATTTTGAGGCCAACAATTTCGAATTCGGCGACGTGGCGCGCGCCGACATCTCGGGCCAACTGCGGCTGTGGCCGCGCCAGATCAGCGGCGGCGTGCCCGGATTTCTGTTTGGCGTGCTCGAACTCAATCTCATCCATGTCGGCAAGAACCGCGACAACGGTATCGATAATGACAACTCAGGCGGCGTCACCCTGTTCGTCACCCCGGGGCTGCAATATGTGACGCGGCGCTGGATCTTCGAGGCCGCGGTGCAACTGCCGGTGA
>CBDUSV010000238.1:0-5020 GCA_965369885.1 uncultured bacterium | reverse complement strand
GTCTGCGGTTCAAGCCGCGCCGCCAGGTCCCATTCGGCGGAATAGATGATGGCCGCAAGGAAGATCACGAAGACCACGATGGTGAACGCGAAGTCCGGATTGCGCAGGTAATCGGTTTGCAACGCGAACTGCCGCCCGCCCCGTGGCGCCTTGCTTCTTTGCCGGTAGCGGTTGTAGAGCGGCCACAGCACGCTGATCAGGGTGATGGCGAAAATAATCATCACCACCGGGCGGAACAACCAATCGAATTCCCAGCGCGACATCGAGATGAAGAGATAATTCTCGATCAGGCCGCCCAAGACGAAGCCGAGGATGATCGGCGGCCGCGGCCAGCGGAAACGCTTCATCACCCATCCCAAAATCCCGAAGATCATCAGGGCGTAGAGATCGCCCCAGTCGCGCCGGCCCTGGA
Source organism: uncultured bacterium (assembly GCA_965369885.1). Lineage (GTDB taxonomy): Bacteria > Pseudomonadota > Alphaproteobacteria > SMXQ01 > SMXQ01 > JAZFWG01. Next base: position 4,608 of record CBDUSV010000238.1, on the reverse strand, counting down.
AGGCGCCGAGGAACGTCACCGAGAGCACCAGAGGCACCAGAATGCCGACCCGGATCATGGCGATCCGCGCGAGCTGGCTGGCGAAGGCGAAACAGACCCCGGCGCCGAGGATATTGGCCAACGCCACCGACCACACCATGGTGTAGGTGAGGTCGAGCTTTTCGGTCAGCATCTTCGGCCCCGGCACGATGCCCTGGATCAGGAAGGCCCCCAACAGCAGCGCCATGGAGGCCGATCCGGGAACGCCGAAGGCGATGGTCGGCACCAAGGCGCCGCCCTCCTTGGCGTTGTTGGAGCTTTCCGACGCGATGACGCCGCGCACGTCGCCCTTGCCGAAGCTTGCCGCGGCACCCTTTTCGGTGCGCGCCGCGTGGCCATAGGCGACCCAATCGATCACCGAGGCGCCGAGCCCGGGGATCGCGCCCATGCCGGAGCCGATCAGGGCGCAACGGATGACCAGGAACCAGTTCTGGAACACGTCCTTGACGCCTTGAAGCTGGCCGCGGCCGCCGATGCCTTTGACATCACCGGCGATGGTCTTGCGTGAGATGATCAGATCCGCCAACTCCGGTATGGCGAAAATCCCAAGCGCGAAGGGCACCAGGGGCAAGCCGTCCCACATATACATCGACCCGAAGGTCCAGCGCAGGGTGGCGCCTTCCTGATCGTTGCCCGCGGTCGCCGCGAGAAGGCCCAAGGCCGCCGCGATCAGCCCCTTGACCGGGGTCGAGCCCGACAGCACCGCCACCAGGGACAGCCCGAAGATGCAGATCGCCAGCATCTCGGGCTCGGAGAAGGACACCATGAAGGGGCGCAGGATCGGCAGGCTGACGCCGAGAAGAAGGGCGCCGAACAACCCGCCGATCACCGATGAGGTAAAGGCGGCGCCGAAGGCACGGCTGGCCTCGCCGCGCCGCGCCATGGGATAGCCGTCAAGGATGGTCGCCGCCGAGCCCACGGTGCCCGGCACGCCGAACAGCACCGCCGGTATGGTGTCCGACGTGACGGTGACGGACCCCAGGCCCAGCATCATGGCGATGGCGGAGTAGGGGTCCAGCGCGTAGGTGAAGGGCAACAGCAAGGATAGCCCGACGATGCCGCCGAGGCCTGGGATGACGCCCACCACCAGGCCCATGAGGACGCCGGCGAACAGGAACCCGAGCCGCATTGGGTCGGCCAGAATGAGGGCGGCCTGGCCCGCCATCGACAGCATGGCATCGAAACTGACTGTCGCCTGTAAATCCATCACCCTTCCCGTGTTGACATTGCGAACGCCTCTAAAAAATTCAGCGCATTGTGATGGCCTTGGCAGCCATGCGCAAGCGTCTGCCTGGAGCCCTCCATAATGGCAATGGCGCCCGGTTGCAAAGCATTTGAATGGTTGACTTTAAGGGCATTCATTGGTCCGATGACAGCCAAGGGTGGACCCAGCTGAATATTCCCGCCCATGGGCGTTTCAACCTGTGTTGATAGGGAGAACAATCATGAAAACCCAATTCCCGATTGCGCGTCTCGCCATGCTGGCCTTTGCCGGTTTGGCCCTGGGGGCCCCGGCAACCGCGACCGCCGCCGATTTCTCCGGCAAGACCATCCAATGGATCATCCCCTTCGGGCCCACTGGCGGATCGTCGGCCTGGGCCCGGTTCTATGTGCCGCACCTGTCGAAGGCGCTGCCGGGCAGCCCCAATATGGTGGTCAAGAACATCCCCGGCGGTGGCTCGACCAAGGGCGCCAATTTATTCGCATCGCGGGCGAAACCCGATGGCCTCACCATCCTCGGCACCTCGGGCTCGACCCAGTTTCCCTATCTCCTGGGCGACCGCAGGGTGAAGTACGAATATAAGGACTGGAACGTGATCCTGGGCACGCCGACCGGCGGCGTGGTCTATGTCACCCCCAAGCTCGGCCTCAAGGGCCCTCAGGACATGAAGAAGCTCCGTGGCAAGCGCGTGAAATACGCCGCCCAGCGCGCCACCTCGCTTGATCTGGTGCCGCTGTTGGCGTTCGAGATGATGGGCCTGCAGGTCAAGGCGGTGTTCGGCATGAAGTCCCGCGGCGCCGGCCGTCTCGCCTTCGAGCGCGGTGAGGTCAATATCGACTATCAGACCTCGGCGGCCTATCTCAAGCGGTCGGTCAAACTGGTCAAAGCCGGCAAGGCGATCCCGCTGTGGAGTTGGGGCACCTTCGATGCCAAGGGCAATCTCCAGCGCGATCCCACCTTCCCCGATCTGCCCCATTGGGCCGAGGCCTATGAGATGATGCACGGCAAGAAGCCGCGCGGCCCCGCCTTCACGGCGTGGAAGTCTTTCGTTGCCGCCGGTTTCGGCATGCAGAAGATGATCTTCCTGCCCAAGGGCACGCCCAAGGATATCATCGACGCCTATCGCAAGGCCGCGGCCAAGGTGATCAGCCAGCCTGGCTTCTACAAGATGGCGGCCAAGCGTCTCGGCAAGTACAAGCAGGTGGTGGGCAAGGACGCGGAAAAGGGTCTCAAGAACGCGATTTCCGTCAGCCCCAAGGCCAAGGCCTGGGTCAAGGCCTGGCTGGTCAAGAAATACCGGGTGAAATTCTAATCCATCATCCATCGCGGGCGGCCATGACGCGGCCGCCCGCATTTTCGCGTATGCCGGGGTGAGGGACGGGTAAGCGCCATGCTTGAAGCGGTCACTTCGGCCCTGGTTCAGCTTGCCACCGCCGAGCATATGCTGTTCCTCTTCCTCGGCGTGGCGATGGGCCTCGCGGTCGGCATTTTCCCCGGCCTCGGCGGCATCGCCGGCATGTCGATCCTGCTGCCGTTCCTCTATGGCATGGACCCGGTGTCCGCCCTGGCGATGTTGATCGGCCTGGTCGCGGTGATACCGACCTCGGACACCTTCACCTCGGTGCTGATGGGAATCCCCGGATCATCGGCGTCGCAGGCAACCGTGCTGGACGGTTTCCCCCTGGCCAAGAAGGGCGAGGGGGCCCGGGCCCTGGCGGCGGCGTTCTCGGCGTCGCTCTATGGCGGGCTGATCGGGGCGGTGGTGCTGACCCTGTTCATCTTAGTGGCGCGGCCGGTGATCTTGCTGTTCGGCACCGCCGAGCTGTTCATGCTGGCGGTGCTCGGGCTGTCCATGGTGGGGGTGTTGGCGGGCAAGAGCCTGTCCAAGGGAGTGGCGATGTGCGGCCTTGGGCTGCTGCTCGGCGCCATCGGGGCGGCGCCCGCCACCGGCGAATACCGCATGAATTTCGGCTTCGATTATCTCATCGACGGCGTGCCCTTGGTGGTGGTCGGGCTCGCCATCTTCGCCGTGCCCGAGATCATCGATCTGTTGCGCCGCCAGCGCGCCATCGCCGACCGCCCCACCCTCGGCGAAGGCTGGATGCAGGGACTGCGCGACATGCTCAGCCACAAGTGGCTGGTCACGCGCTGTGCCGGTATCGGCTGTTTGGTCGGCGCGTTGCCGGGCCTCGGCGGCTCGGTGGTCGACTGGATCGCCTATGGCCATGTGGTGCAGACCACCCGCGACCGCGAGAATTTCGGCAAGGGCGACATTCGCGGCGTGCTCGCCCCGGAATCGGCGAACAACGCCAAGGAAGGCGGTGGCCTGGTCCCCACCATCCTGTTCGGCATTCCGGGATCCGGCTCCATGGCGGTGTTCCTCGGCGGGCTTTTGCTCATCGGCATCGACACCGGCGTCAACATGGTCGAAGAGGACCTGGACAAGACCTATGTCATCATCTGGTCTCTGGCCCTGGCCAATGTCATCGGCGCCTCGGCATGTCTGTTACTGTCCAAGCCGATCGCGCGCATCACCACAATCCCCTTCATCTATCTTGCGCCCTTCATGATCATGGTCATCACCTTCGCCGCCTTCCAGGCGACCCGAAGTTGGGGCGATATCCTGATGCTGTTCCTGATCGGCGCCTTCGCGGTCTATATGAAGCGCTTCGGATGGCCGCGCCCGCCGCTGTTGATCGGTTTCGTCCTTGCCGACCCGGCGGAAACCAATCTCTACCAGGCGGTGCAGTTCTATGACGGCTGGAACTGGTTCTGGCGTCCCGGCGTCCTCATCATCACCGCGATAACGGTGGCGTCGGTCTATTTCGGCGCGCGCTTCGCGGCCAAATCCCCCGACAGCAAAGGTTTTGGCGGCCAGGAAGGCAAGGCGGAGAGCCTGAAGCCCCAGATCGTATTCTCAGCCGTGGTCTTGGCGCTGTTTCTGTTCGGGCTCTATGACAGTCTGCTGCGCGATTTCCTTGGCCAGATCTTCCCCCTGACCACGACGGTGATCATGATCGTGTTTGCGGTCTTTGCCCTTGGCAAGCTGATCAGGGGTGTTCCCGGCGACCCCATCGCCTATGACGAGGAGGCCGATTACGAGCTTCGCGGCACCGCCGAGGCGGTCTCGGCCGAGCATTACCTTGGGTGGCTCGCCGGTCTCTTGGCGATGACCTATGTGGTTGGTTTTGTTATCGCCATGGCCGCGTTCTTCGCCCTGCTTTTGGCATTCAAGAGCCAGGCCAAGCCCGCCATCATCGCCCTTCTTACGGCGAGCTCGGTGGGCTTTCTGGCGTTTATGTCATATCTGCTGGTGTTGGATTTCCCGCAGGGATTGCTGCAGGGCG
>CBDUSV010000237.1:0-5028 GCA_965369885.1 uncultured bacterium | reverse complement strand
GGCCGAGTGACGGCAAGGCCTGAAATAACAGGAGAGCAAGATGGCGATAAAGGTGGCGATCAACGGGTTCGGCAGAATCGGGCGTCTGGTGCTGCGCGCGATTTGCGAGGGCAAGCGCCGGGGCATCGATGTGGTCGCCATCAACGATCTCGGATCGATCGAGGCCAATGCCCATCTGCTGCGCCGCGACACCATCCACGGGCCGTTTCCAGGCAACGTGCGCACCTCCAAGTCGGGCATCAATGTCGGCCGCGGCGCCATCAAGGTCTTCGCCGAACGCGACCCGGCCCAACTGCCGTGGGACAAGCTCGGCATCGATGTGCTGTTGGAATGTACCGGTCTGTTCACCAAACGCGCCGACGCCGCCAAGCATCTTGCCGCCGGCGCGCGGCGGGTGCTGATCTCGGCGCCGGCCTCGGGCGAGGACATCACCGTGGTCCATGGCGTCAATCACAATCGCCTGCGCAAAAGCCACCGGGTTATTTCCAACGCGTCGTGCACCACCAACTGCCTGGCGCCGGTGGCCATGGTGCTCGACCGCACGGTGGGGATCGCCCGGGGCTATATGACCACGGTCCATTCCTATACCGGCGACCAGCGGGTTCAGGACACCCTGCATAGCGACCCGCGGCGCGCCCGGGCGGCGGCGCTCAACATGATCCCGACGTCAACCGGCGCCGCCAAGGCGGTGGGCCTGGTGCTGCCCAAGCTCAGGGGCAAGCTCGACGGCACCGCCATCCGGGTGCCGACCATCAATGTCTCGCTGATCGATCTGACCTTCTCGGCCAAGCGCGCCACCAGCGTAGAAGAGATAAACCGCGCCATGTCCAAGGCGGCCAAGGGCAATCTCAAGGGCATCCTGGAGGTCAACGACCAGCCCCTGGTGTCGAGCGATTTCAACCACAACCCGGCGAGTTCGATCTTCGATCTGTCCCAGACCCAGGTGGTCGATGGCCGTCTCGTCCGGGTGCTGTCGTGGTACGACAATGAATGGGGCTTTTCCAATCGCATGGTCGATGTCGCGCTCGCGCTCGGCAAGCTTGGCCGGCCCGGCCGCTGAGCGGCGGTGAGCACCTTCAAGACCCTCGATGACATCGATGTCGCCGGCAAGGCCGTGCTGGTGCGCGCCGATCTCAACCTGCCGATGATCGACGGCAAGATCGGCGACGCCACCCGGCTTGAGCGTTTGGTGCCGACCCTGACCGAGCTCTGCGACAAGGGCGCCAAGGTCGTGGTGATGTCCCATTTCGGACGCCCCAAGGGCGCCTTTGACGCTTCTCTCTCCTTAGGCCCGGTGGCCGGGGAATTGGCCCGGGTGCTGGGCCGCCCGGTGGCCTTCGCCACCGACTGCATCGGCGAGGCGGCGGCGCGCATCACGGGCGGGCTCAAGGCCGGTGAGGTCGCGTTGCTGGAAAATCTGCGCTTCCATCCCGGCGAGGAGGCCAATGACCAGGCCTTCGCCGCTCAGCTAGCCGCCCTTGGCGAGATCTATGTCGATGATGCCTTCTCGGTTGCCCACCGGGCCCATGCCTCGGTCGATGCCCTGGCGCGGCTGCTGCCTTCGGTCGCGGGCAGATTAATGCAGGCGGAAATCGAGGCGCTGACGGCGGCCTTGGAAAATCCAGTGCGCCCGGTAGTCGCCATCGTCGGCGGCGCCAAGATCTCGACCAAGATCGATCTGCTCAGCAATATCTGCAAAAAGGTCGATTGTCTGGTGATCGGCGGCGCCATGGCCAACACCTTCCTTGCCGCCCGGGGCCTCGATATCGGGGCCTCGCTCAGCGAAGACGACATGACCGGCATCGCCAGCGGCATCGTCGCCAATGCCGATGATACCGGCACCGAAATTCTGTTGCCGTCGGATGCGGTGGTCGCCGGCGAATTCAAGGCGGGGGCGAGCTTTGATATCGTCACCGTCGACCAGGTGCCCACCGATGCCATGATCCTGGATATCGGGCCGGCCTCGGCCGAAGCGGTGATTGAGCGCATCAATCGGGCGCAAACCCTGATCTGGAACGGGCCCCTCGGCGCCTTCGAGGTGCCGCCGTTCGATGGCGCAACCAACCTTGTCGCCCTGGCGGCGGCGGCGCGCACCCAGGCCTATGGATTGCTCAGTATCGCCGGCGGCGGCGACACCATGGCGGCGCTGATCCATGCCGGGGTGGCCGACGATTTCAGCTATATCAGCTCGGCCGGCGGCGCCTTCCTCGAATGGCTCGAGGGCAAGGAACTGCCGGGCGTCGCCGCCCTTGGCGAAACCGCGTAAGACGAAACCATGAAAGTGGGGGTGGGACTTAGTCCTTGGTGGACTTGCGTTCCAGCGCGCTCATCGCGCCGAGGAACTCAGGATCGCGCCGCCACTGTTTGAGCAGCTTGGTGGCCATGTCGGTCTGGACCCGGTCGAACAGGTTGAGCACGCGGGTCAGTTCAATCGGGCTGATGGCCTCTTCACCGGACCAGGCCTTGCGGCTGAGCATGAATAGCGAGGCGAAATTGGATTTGTCGATCTCGGCCGCCTTGCAGGCCATGGCCAAGGCCTCGCCGCCCGGCTCGAACAGGATTTGGCGCACCAACGGCACGTCAAGGCCGGTCATTTTGGCAAACAGGGCCTCGAACAGGGGAATTTCACCCTGGCGCAGGACCTGGACCAACAACTTGGGCGTGATGGCTTCGCTTTCCGCCAGCCGTTCGGCAAGGACAACGGCGATGGGAGCCTCTTTCTTCTCTTCTTCCTTGGTTTCTCTGATGACGTCCTTGACCGCGGTCTCGATGGTTTCATCGATCTCGGTCAGATCGACCTCGTAGTGCTCGACGATGTGCTGGCGTAGCGCCGCCGAGACCCACCAATACATGCGCTTGGCCAGTTCCGGGGCCAGGTCCGGCCGGCTGAGAAGCGGGTTCTGATAGGAATCGACGCGTTTCGATTCGTGAACCAGATATTCCATGGTGCCCTTGGAGATGCGGGCTGAGGAATTCTCCAGCATGGTCTTGACCACATCCTCATTGCCTTCTTCGACCAGCGCGTCGGTGACATCTTCGTTGATGGACTTGCGCATGGCGATGGAGAGCTGATGCTCCAACGTCCGGTGATGGATGATTTCAATCAGGTCGGTGTCGTGCAGAAGGTCGCTCTCCAACAGAATGGGATGGGCGACCTCGATCTCGTCATTGGCAAGCAGTAAGATCAGTTCGTGGGGCGCGTTCTTGGTTTCGGCCAGGCGTTCGGCGAGATTTACCCGCACCGACATTTCCACGTCGTGGATGATCTGGCGCAGGATGTCTGTCATCAGCGCCTTTTCGCGGTCGCTGAGAACGTGCTGGTCGTCGAAGAACAGATCGCTGACCGCGTCGACCAATGCCTTGCGGCCGGCATCCGACCTTTCCCGGGCTAACCGGTGCAGGTTCTGCAGGCTTTCGTTGGTGGATTGTCCAGCCATCGCCAATTCATCAAGCCGGCCTTACGGGCCGGTCCTTGGTTGTCTAATAGACCTAAGTACCTGGCAAAGTTAAGGCCTTCATCCTTAAACAACAGTAAAGGGCTGGGATAAGGTGAGCAATCCCTAGATCATATCTCCACGAAGAGCCGGTTTTCCGCCCGCAATTGGGCCATAACCATCTGATTTCCTGGATAAATTCGCAACTAGGTGCGAATCTTGCGAATCACAAACCCCGGGAAAGAAAATTATCCGGCATTTTAAGTAAGTGTTAAAGGGCGCTGGGTAGGGTGCCGCATCCTCAGACCAGTTCACGGCAGAGATGACAATCACACCCACCTCCGTACTTCTTAGCCTCGCCTCGACCATTCCTATCCAGGGCCGGCCCCCGCTCCAAGCCCGGCCCCAGGCCGTTGCCCCCGCCCCGGATACCGCCAAGCCGGCGTCCGAGCATCGCACCAAGATGCCCCAGAACTTGGCCCCCTCCGCCGCTGACGGCACCAAGGCGCCGCCGGTGAATGTTCCGCGCGGCACCTTCCTCGATATCATCGTCTAGAATATTGGCCGCTTAAGGCCCTAATCGCCGCGTCCCATCAGTGCGCGGGCGAAGTCCCCGGGCGCGAACGGGCTCAGATCATCGATGCCCTCGCCGACGCCGATGGCGTAGACCGGGAGTTGGTATTTCTGCGCCAGCGCCACCAGCACGCCGCCGCGCGCGGTGCCGTCCAGCTTGGTCACCACCAACCCGGTGATATCGGTGATCTCCTTGAAGGCATCCAACTGGGCATGGGCGTTCTGGCCGGTGGTGGCGTCGAGCACCAGGATCGAGGCATGGGGCGCCGCCGGTTCGAGTTTGGCCAGGGCGCGGTTGATCTTGGCGAGCTCGGCCATGAGGTCGGCCTTGTTCTGCAGCCGCCCGGCGGTGTCGACGAACAGGATGTCGATATTGTCGTCGCGCGCCGCGGCCAAGGCATCGAAGGCGACCCCGGCGGCGTCCTTGGCGCCCTCGCGGGCGAATAGCTGGGCTCCTGCGCGTTCGGCCCAGATGCGCAACTGGTCGATGGCGGCGGCGCGGAAGGTATCGGCGGCGGCCAACATCACGCGCTTGCCGTCATGGCGGTAAAGCTCGGCGAGTTTGGCGATGGTGGTGGTCTTGCCCGAGCCGTTGACGCCGACCACCACGATCACGAAGGGCCGTTGGCCGGGGTCGATTTCCAGCGGCTTGGCCACCGGTTCCAGGATGGCGGCGATATCGGCGGCCAGGGCCTGACAGATATCGTCGGCGCTTACATCGGGACCGAAGCTCCGGCTTTGAAGATCCTCCACCAGGCGCTGGGCCGTCTCGGGCCCGAGATCGGCGGCAATCAGCAGCTCCTCCAATTCCTCGAGGGTGGCGTCATCGATGCCGCGCCGGGTGAAAATGTCGCCGATGCCGTCGGAAAGCCTCCTCGCGCTGCGGCTAAGCCCGGCGCGTAGGCGCCCGAGCCAGCCCTTACCCGCCATGGCTATTGACGGGGCGCCCGACCAAGACATCGTCCTTGACGCCACTGACCGCGACGGTGATGACGTCGCCCGGCTTTGCCGCGCCCTCGAA
>CBDUSV010000236.1:0-5045 GCA_965369885.1 uncultured bacterium | reverse complement strand
TTCTCGGAATCGGTCCAGAGCGCCAAGGAAGGCGGCCAAGCCATCCCCACCCTGGCGCTTGGCGTCCCCGGCGGCCAAAGCTGGGTCTTCGTCCTGGTCGCCATGCTGGCCTATGGCATATCTCCCGGCCCGCAGATCCTGACCCAGCACGGCGACATCGTGACCCTGATCGTGGTCAGCCTGGTGATGGGCAATGCCATTCTGGGCATGGCGGGCATGCTGTGGTCGGGCCACCTCGCCAAGCTCACGCGGGTGCCCTATCCCCTGCTCGGCGCCGTCGTCGTGCCCTTGGCATTCCTGTCGTCATTCCAGGAGACCCGCCATTGGACCTCGCTGGCGATCGTTCTCGGCTTCGCGGTCCTGGGGTTGTTGATGAAGCAGTACAGATGGCCACGGCCGCCCCTGATCCTGGGGTTCATCCTCGGCTCCATCATCGAAGAGAACATCCTGTCGGCGCATTCGCTTTACGGCACCATGGGCATCCTCCAGCGCCCCTTGACCGTCTTCCTGGTGGCGCTGGCGGTGATCATCGGCGTGTTCTTTACCAGGCTCGCCGCCGCCACCCCCGCGCCGACCTCCGAGGCCAAGGATGGCGCGGCAACCGCGGCAACCGGCGGCGAGGCTGTGGTGGCTGCGCGGCGCTGGGGCTGGACATGGCAGAACCTGTTCCCGTTGTTCTTCATCCTGATCGCTGGGCTTTTCGTCTGGGAGGCTCTCAGCTTCCGGCCCAAGGCCACGATCTTCCCGCTGTTGCTGGGATGCATCGTCATCGTTCTGGCCGTGGCCCAGATCATCAAGAACGGCTGGGATGATGCCGCGGGGGACGTGCTCGATCTCGGCATGATGAGCGCCGGCATAAAAGGCCGGGCGAGATCGGCGGTAATACTCCTGGGCCTGATCACGCTTTTCCTGCTGATGGCAATGTCGATCGGCCTGCAATATGCCGCCGTCATCTTCGCCGCGGTGGCGCCGGCGCTGTTGATGCCCGGCAGACGGCCTTGGGCCTGGGGGTTTCTCAGCGGCAGCATCATCGCGGTGATGGTTATCGTGCTGTTCGACAACATGCTGCACATCATTTGGCCTGACCCGCTGCTATGGAAATGGCTCCAGCCGTCGAAATTCTATGGCTAGACCGGAGGAAACAATGGATAAAGCCGCACCTTCAACCCGATCCCGGCGCCCGATGGCCTACGATCTGTGGATGGAGTCGATCGGCGTGCCGATCTACACCGGCCACCATGTGGAGGACCTGCGCACCGTCGAGCTCGACTGGTGGGAAGAGCGCCAGGCCAAGGCGGCGTTCCTGCGCCTGAAGGGCATGGAAGGCGTCTCCGAGGCCCGGGTGATGGAGATCCCTCCCGGCAAGGCGATGGCGCCGATGAAATTCGCGGTCGGCGAGCTGGTCTATGTGCTGGAAGGCAAGGGGCTGGCCACGGTGTGGAATGAGGACGGCGGCAAGCGAAAAACCTTCGAGTGGGGGGAACGCAGCCTGTTCCATCTGCCGCGCCATCTCCACCATCAGATCTATAACGGCAGTGGCGACAAACCTTTGCGCCTGCTCCATTACAACTACCTGCCGGTGGCGATGTCGGTGGTGCCCGACCCGGATTTCTTCTTCAACAACCCCTATCAAGGCGCCCAGCCGCTCAATGTCGACGACGATCTGTTCTCGGAAGCCCAGGAGGTCAAGGACGAACGGGAAAACTCACCGGTCGGGGTCTATTGGATCGGCAACTTCTTCCCCGATTTGGACCAATGGGACAGGCTGACCGCGTTCAAGGACCGGGGCGCCGGGGGCAGCACCATCTTCATGCGCTTCCCCAATGCCGAGATGGGCGCCCACATGTCGGTGTTCAGTCCCGGGCTCTATAAGAAAGGCCACCGCCACGGCCCCGGCCGCGTCATCGTGATCCCGGCGGGTGAAGGCTATACGGTGCTATGGCGGGACGGCGGCGAGAAGATCGTGTGCCCGTGGCACGAGGCCACGGTGTTCGTGCCGCCCGAGGACTGGTACCACCAGCACTTCAACACCGGGGTGGGTTCGGCGCGCTACCTCGCCCTCGGCCCGCTGCCCCAGTTCCGCGGCAAGGGTGAAACCATGGAGGACCGGGCCGCCCGCCAGATCGAGTACCCGGACGAGGACCCCTGGATCCGCCGGAAGTTCGAAGAAGAAGCCGCCAAGTGCGGCGTCACCTCCCTGATGCCCGACGAGGCCTACCAGGACCCAGACTACGTCTGGTCCTACGGCGACGAAAAGGACTAATCGGCGCTCAGGGTGTGGTGGCGGTCTGGTGGGACAGCATGATTTCCCGGCGCTCGGCGGTTGATTGTTCCACCGCCACCAGGACTTCCTGGGTCGCCTTGCCCCAGCTTCCGTCGGCGGCAAGCGGCGTGCCCTTGGCGATGGCCTGATAAAAGCTGTCGAGGCGCCCGTCACGGCCGTCGCCGGCATCATCGAATGTGATCTCCCATTGCCTGTCGTCGCCATCGACCATGAGGCCCGCCTGGGTCAGCCTGACATCGCCCCGATCGAAGCTCGCGATCAAGGGCCCGCCCAATAACCAGCCGCCGGACTGGCCGGGGGACGTTGACGCCTGGGTGCTGCGCCGGCCACCGCCATAGCGCTCCGCCGTTGCGGCGCTGGCCTCCCATTCGGCGCTGTCGCCATGGCTTGCAAGTTCGCGCCGGGCCCGGCCATGGCGTCCCGGAGCGGACTTGGGCGACGAGCCGTCAAAGCCATAGACCAGGGCGCGGGAATCGAAATGGTCGTAGCTCGAGCACACCGCGGTGCCGCAGACGCCGTCTTCGAACTCGAAATAGACCGTGTAGGCGCCGGGCACGCGCCGCGCCGGGTCCCACGCCCCGGCCATGCCGCGGACGCTGCGCAGTTTGCCGCCGCCGATGGTGCGGATGATATCGAACTGGTGGGGGCCCTGGCGCCAAAGCAAGCCGTTGCCCCATCCCGGGGTCAACTCGTCGGCGCTGCGCGGCCGGTAGAGCCAGTCGACGAAGCGCCAGGAATTGATCATGCGCAAGCGGCCAAGCTCGCCCGTGCGTGCGAGCGCCCGGATCTTCTGGATGCGGGGCTCGAAGCTGTGTTTGACATTGACGCCCAAGAGCACGCCATTGCGATCCGCCGTTGCGATCATCTCGTCGGCGTCTTCCAGGGTCACCGCCATGGGCTTTTCGATCAGTACATGCTTGCCGTGTTCCATCGCCGCCAATGCGTGGGCGCTGTGCACGTCGTTCGGCGTGCCGATATAGACCAGATCGACATCCCCATCGGCGCATAGCTGTTCGACGCCGCCATAGGTTTTGGCATCGCTGTGGTCCTGGGCGAAGCGGGCGAGAATCTCCCCATCCGTGTCCGCCACCGCGGTGATGCGGAAATGGGGGCTGCGGCGGAAGCTCGGCAGCATATTGACCGCGGCCCCGCCGAGCCCGACGATTCCCAGCCCCAACTTAGCCATATCGCTCATGGGGCGATACCGGGGGACGCCTGTGCTATTTGCAGGCCAGGGACTTGGCGCCGCTATAGGGGCCGGCGAAATGGATGGCGCAGGTCATGCCGGCCTTGATCTTCGACTTCTTGGCCTTCTTGCCGCCGATGGTGATCTTGGTCTTCTTGCCGCTGACCGAGGCCTGGGCGCGGCTGCCGTCCTTGTCCTTGAAGTAGATGCGCCCGCCCTTGCGCCTGACCTTGAGGATCTTGGAGGTGTGGGTGTAATAGACCAGCTTGCGCTTGGCCACCTTGCCTTTGAGCGCGTCCTTGATGCGCGCCACCATATCGGGCGTCACCGAATAGATCCGCGCCACCACTTTGTCGACCTCGGCGCCGGACAACGGATTGATGTTGAGCTTGCCGCGCTTGGCGTCCTTCAGCAGGGCGGGGTCCTTGACGGCGGCATCGAAGGCGGCACGCAGGGTCTTGACCCGCGCCTTGGGAGTGCCCGGCGGGGCGGCGTAGGTGCGGGCGATCTCAAGCGGCGCGAACATGAAGGCCATGATCTTGCGCTTCATGGGGTCCTTGGTCTGGTCCAGCATGTTGGGGATATGGGCGTAATCGGGATCGGGCTTGTTCGACGCCAGCGCCAGAACCTTGAGATTGCCACTCTTGACCATCTTGGAGCGGCGGAATTTGAGTACCGAGGTGTAGGAGCCGCATTCGCCGTGGATTTCGCCGCGCTCCATTGCCAACATGCGAAGGCCCGAGGCGCGGTAGCCGACGATGATCTTGAACTTGGTGCCCAACAGGGAGTTGAAGATGGCGGGGTAGCTGTAGGATTCGCCGCTCCTGCCCGAGCCGCCCATGATCAGCTGGCGGCTATAGAAATCCTTGATCGAGGTCACGCCGGCGGTGTGCCAGAACACGCAGGTCGAGGTTTCGGAATTGAGATTGCCGATATATTCGAACTTCTTGCCGTCGAACTTGGCGCGCTTGTTGCCGAAGATCTGCTCCTTCAAGGCGCTGGGCCGGATATTGCCGATGAAGGTGCCGTCCTTGGGCGCCACGTTGTAGGTGTAATTGACCAACACCATGCCGCTGGCGCCGGTGCGGTTCTTGACGATGAAGCTGGGTGAGCCCGGAATATATTTTACCATGTGCTTGGCGAGAAGCCGGGTGTAGCGGTCGAACCCGCCGCCGGCGCCGGCCGAGGCCTCCAGGGTCAGACGCTTGCCCTTGTAGAACTCCGCGGCCCCGGCGGACCCGGTGACACACAGCGCCAACCCGGCGGTGGCGGCCAGAATACGGATGATAGCCATGGTCTTTCCTCCCTGATTGCGAATTCTATTGTCGTTGGCGCCAGTCTAGCGCGAAATCCCCCCCTTGGCCTAGACAATCAACTGCCGATCTAACTGCCGATCTTGAGGGGGGCGGCCAGGCCACGCAGGGCGGCGATGACGCTGAGCGCGGTGATGCGCCCGGTGCGGGGGTTGGCTTCGGAGGGCACGTTTTCGATGGTCATGGTGATGCGCGCGCTGTCGGAATCCAATTCCACATGCTGGATGTTGCGCTCGATCCCCGGGTCGGCCCAGATCTCGAG
>CBDUSV010000235.1:0-5055 GCA_965369885.1 uncultured bacterium | reverse complement strand
GGTGATGAGGATGCGCGAGACCGGGCGCCCCTTGAGGACGCCGTCAAAGACCTCCTGCCACACCCCGCGGATGGTGTCGTTGCCGTAGCCGCAATCGATCACGCACCAGCTGTCACCCTGGTCGATCAGCCACAAATTGATGTGGTTGAGGCGGAACGGCAGTGGCATGCGCAGCCAATAGATATCGGGCGCCACCAGGGTTGCCATGCCCGGCGCCGGCGCCGTGGCGAAGGGATGTTTGAGCCCGCGTTCGATGCCGGCGTCGAATTCGGCTTTGTCGGTCTGGACGGTCATGGCGGCTCTCTTAGCCCGTCCGGCCGATGGCGCGCCAGCCGATGTCGCGGCGGCAGAAGCCGTCGGGCCAGTCGATCAAATCCACCGCCTCATAGGCCCGGGCCTGGGCCTCGGCGACGGTGGCGGCCCTGGCGGTGACGTTGAGCACCCGGCCGCCGGCGGCAAGCACCCGGCCCCCATCTTGGCGGGTGCCGGCATGGAAGATGGTGACGCCGGGCACCTCGGCCGCCGCCTCGAGGCCCTTGATCTCGGTGTCCTTGGCGTAGGCGCCGGGATAGCCCTTGGCGGCCATCACCACGGTGAGGGCGGCGTCGTCCGACCATCTGAGATCGAAGCGGTCGAGCACGCCGTCGGCGGCCGCCGCCAAGGCCAGCAGCACATCGGATTGCAGCCGCATCATCAGCACCTGGCATTCCGGGTCGCCGAACCGCACATTGTATTCCAGCAGTTTCGGCACGCCCGACTCGATCATCACCCCGGCATATAACACGCCCTTGTAGGGCACGCCCTTGGCGGCCATGGCGCTCACCGTCGGGGTGATGATGGAGTCCATGATCACGCCTGCCATATCTTCGGTGACGATAGGGGCGGGGGAGTACGCCCCCATGCCGCCGGTGTTGGGGCCGGTATCGCCGTCGCCCACCGCCTTGTGATCCTGGGCCGAGACCAGGGGCAGGGCAAAGCTGCCATCGACCAGGGCGAAGAAACTGGCCTCCTCGCCGGTGAGGAACTCCTCGACCACGACCTCGTTGCCGGCCTCGCCGAAGCGCTTGGACCCCATGATGTCGTCGATGGCCGCTTCGGCCTCATCGGTGGATTGGGCCAGGATGACGCCCTTGCCGGCGGCCAGGCCATCGGCCTTGACGACGATGGGGGCGCCGTGGCCGCGGATGAAGTCCTTGGCCGGGCCGGCCTCGGTGAAGCGGCCATAGGCGGCGGTGGGAATGCCGTGATCGCGGCACAGATCCTTGGTGAAGCCCTTGGAGCCTTCCAACATGGCGGCCCCGGCGCTGGGGCCGAAGGCCTTGATGCCCAAGCCCTCGAGAAGGTCGACTAGGCCGGCGACCAGGGCGCCCTCGGGCCCGACGACGACGAAATCGATGGCCTCCGTGGTGCAGAAATCGATGATGGCGTCCAAGTCATCGGCGCCGATGGCGACGCATTGGGCGACGTCGCCGATACCGGCATTGCCGGGGGCGCAAAACAGCGCTTCGCACAAGGGTGATGCCGATATCGCCCAGCTGAGCGCATGTTCACGCCCGCCGCCTCCGACCACCAAGACCCGCACCCGGTTCTCCCCCAATGCCCGTCAAAAATTATGCCGATGCAAGGGCGCGCCACCCTTGCGTCCGCCGGGCGGTCTTGTAACATGGATGCCCAGTGATGGGCCAATATTCATGAGCGAATTTTCATCGGACCCCGGCGACGGCACCCCAGTTGAAGGCAATCTGGTGGTGTTCACGGTCGCAGAGTTGTCGTCCGCGCTCAAGCGCACGGTCGAGGAGGGCTTCGGCCGGGTCCGGGTGCGCGGCGAGATCTCCGGCTTCACCCGGGCCCATTCCGGTCATCTCTATTTCGCTCTCAAGGATGCCGACGCGGTGTTGGATTCGGTGTGCTGGAAGGGTGTCGCCGCCAATCTGGCGCTCAATCCCGAAGACGGCATGGAGGTGATCTGCTCGGGCCGCATCACCACCTATGCCGCCCGCTCCAAGTACCAGATCATCATCGACAGCATCGAGCTCGCCGGCGAAGGTGCGCTTCTCAAGCTGATCGAGGAGCGCAAGAAGCGCCTCGAGGCCGAGGGCCTGTTCGCCGAGGAGCTCAAGCAGCCGCTGCCGTACCTGCCCGATGTCATCGGCGTGGTGTCCTCGCCGACCGGTGCGGTGATCCGCGATATCCTCCACCGCCTGGGCGACCGCTTCCCACGCCATGTGTTGTTGTGGCCGGTGGTGGTCCAGGGCGAAAGCGCCCCTGAGGCCATCGCCCAAGCCATCGAAGGCTTCAACCGTCTTGAAGCTGGGGGAGAGACCGGGGGCAAGGTGCCGCGTCCCGATGTGCTGATCGTCGCCCGCGGCGGCGGCAGCATCGAGGACTTGATGGCGTTCAACGAAGAGCGCGTGGTGCGGGCCGCCGCGGCTTCGAAGATTCCCCTGATCTCGGCGGTCGGCCACGAGACCGATGTCACCCTGATTGATTTCGTCTCGGACCGCCGCGCGCCGACGCCTTCCGCCGCCGCCGAGATCGCGGTGCCGGTGCGCCTGGAACTGCTGGCCGGGGTGCTCGATTACGCCACTCGCCAGGCACGGGCCATGCACCGCCTGATCGAGGAATGGCACCACCGGATCGAAGCGCTGGGCCGGGTCATGGGCGATCCCATGCGGCTGATCGAGGAGGCGGCGCAACGCTTCGATGACAAGCGCGAACGCCTGCAAGGCGCCGTCCTCGGCCTGTTGAGGGGCGCCGACGCCCGGTTTCGCGAAACCGCCGCCGGGCTTCGGCCCCAATCCATCCAAGTCACCGTCAACCACGGCTTCCAACAGCTGGGGATGCTGGGCACGCGCCTCGATGGCGCCCAGGGCCGGATCACGTCCGACGCCGTCACCGCCACCAACAATCTCGGCCTGCGCCTGGAAAGCGTCTCCTACAAGGGGGTGCTCGCGCGCGGCTATGTGGTGGTGCGCCATGATGGCAAACCGATCTCCGATGCCAGTGAGACCAAGCCCGCCATGGCGCTTGGACTCGAATTCCGCGACGGCGCCGTCACAGCCACGGTGGATGGCGCCAAGGCCACCCCACCCCCAAGCCCGCCCCGTCGCAAGCGCAAATCAGGTCGTGAAGACGGCGGGCAGGGAAGCCTGTTGTGAAGACCGCAACCATGATTTTCGGCTTGCTGGCGGTTGGCGCCTGCCTTGCCCCGGTGGCGGCCGAGAATCCCAAGGCCGATCTCGAACTTCTAGGCCGCGCCGTCCAGGGCGGCTTGATGCTGGGCGCCACCCGGCCCGGCGCCAAGGTCTGGCTTGGGGATAACAAGGTGCCGGTGGCGCGGGGGGGCCTCTTCCTGTTGGGCTTCGCGCGTAAGGCCGGGGCGAAAATGGAACTGCGCATCGTCCTTCCCGGCGGCCGCGTCGTGCGCCGCTCGCTCAAGGTGGAGCAGCGCCGCTATAAGATCGAGCGCATCGACGGCTTGCCCCCCCGCAAGGTCACGCCCACACCGGCGGCACTCAAGCGCATCAAGGCCGAGCGCCGGCTGATCACCAAGGCGCGGCAGCGGTTCTCCCAGGAGAGCTTTTCCGGCACCGGGTTCTCATGGCCGCTCCAAGGCCGCATCAGCGGCATCTATGGCAGCCAGCGGGTGCTCAACGGCAAACCGCGCGCACCCCATCTCGGCGTCGACATCGCGGCGCCCAAAGGTACGCCGATCCGCGCCCCCGCCGCTGCCACCGTGGCGTTGGCCTATGACGAGATGTTTTTTTCCGGCAAGCTGATCATCCTGGACCACGGCCTCGGCCTGAGTACGGTCTATGCCCATATGTCGCGCCTCGCGGTCAAGGCCGGCGACAAGGTCAAGCGCGGCGCCGTCATCGGCGCGGTCGGCGCCACCGGGCGGGTCACCGGGCCCCATCTCCATTGGGGGGTCCATCTGTTCGGCCTTGGCCTTGATCCGGCGCTGTTGGCCGGAGCCATGTCAGTCGGGCCAGCGCCGGTGCAGCCATAGCCACTGCTCGGGGCGCTCGCGGATCCAACCTTCGATCATGCGGTTGACCTCGCACATCAGCGCCAGGACATCGGCCTGGCGGTCGCCGCTATGGGGTATGTTCAAGGGCGGGTAGAAGCGGATGTGAAAGCGGGCGCCGCCGGTGCGCTCGGCCCTCAACGGCACCACCGGACAATCGAAGCGCAACGCAAGGCGGGCCAGCGCCGGCGCCGTCATGGCGTCGCGGCCGAAGAACGGCACCGCGATGCCGTCGTTCATTTTCTGGTCGGGCAGGATGCCAAGATGGCCGCCGGCCATAAGCAGGCCGAGGCTTTGCCGCGCCCCGGCGCCGCCCTTGGCGATGAGGTTGCCTTTGATCCAGCGCCGGCTCAAGCGGATCAGGCGCTCGGCGGTGGGCTGGTTGGCGGCGCGGTAGACGAAGCTGAGATCGAGGCCGCGTTGCCGTGCCGCCAGCGCCGGCAATTCCCAGTTGCCGAAATGCGCCGTGAAGACCAGACCCGGGGCGCCGTCGTCACGCAGGTGTTCGACATGTTCGAGGCCGCTGACCGTGAAGCGGCCGTCGTCGAAGATGTCCATGCGCGCGATATGGGGAAGCTCGGCGGCGACGCGGCCAAGATTGTCCCACACGCCGCGGACGATCTCAGCGATCTCGGCGTCGGTTTTCTCCGGGAATGCGCGCTTGAGGTTGCGGGTGGCGACGCCGGAGACTTTGAGCCCGGGCCCGATGGCGCGGGCGAGCCAGCCGCCCAAGCTTGAAGCGGCGTCCAGGGGAAGGCCGGCAAACAGGCCATAACCCAGCCACAATAGGCTGGCCTCGAGAAATCGCGGCACCACGCCGCCAAGGAAACCGCGGCCTTCAGCCATTGCCGGTCACGGTGTCGATCACTGGGCCGAGCACTAAGTCGAGGGCGGCGGTGTCATCCCAGACGAGCTCGACGCCGAGCACCTTGACCATGGGCTTTGCATCTTCGGGTAGCCGCACGAAGTCCTTGGCGGTGGTCACCACTTGCGCCCCCAGGCTGTTGGCCAATTCGATTATCTCCATG
>CBDUSV010000234.1:0-5062 GCA_965369885.1 uncultured bacterium | reverse complement strand
GCCGAGGTGGTGGTGGAAGCCTGGCGTCTCGGCCTCGACATCGGCCATGGCGCGGTGCTCGAGCGCTATCAGGAATGGCGGCGTTTCGACAATGTGACCCTGGCCGCCCTCACCGACGGAATCAACCGGCTGTTTTCCAATGACGTGGCACCGGTGCGTATGGCGCGGCGCGCCGGTCTTGCCGCCGTCAACCGTATCGCACCGGCCAAGCGGGTGTTCATGCACCATGCCATGGGCGTGCTGGGCGAGTTACCCAGGCTGGTGCGCGGCGAGCCGCTATAAATTTTTTTATGAGTTCACACCCTAGGGGTCGCGGCTCAGCCCCTCGGCCTCGAGCGCATCGAGATAGCCTTGCCACAATGTGTCCTGGTCCATGCCCAGCTCATGGAGATATTGCCAGGAATAGATGCCGGTATCGTGCAGGTCATCGAATTTGATGCGCACGGCGTAATTTCCCACCGGCTCCAGTTCCATGATGCCGACATGACGGCGCCCGGCGACGGTGACGCCCTGGCCCGGGCCATGGCCGACGACCTCGGCCGATGGGCTCAAGACCCGCAGGAACTCGACCGGGTATTGAAAGCTGGTGCCGTCGTCGAAATCCACCTCGAGGATCTTCTCGGCCTTTTTAAGACGGATCTCGAGGGCGCGAACCGTGGCGGCGAAATCCTCGGTCACGCCTTCTGCCCACCGCCGCCGCCCTGGTCAGCGTCCAACACCCGGGCTTCGTCCACCAACATGATGGGGATGCCGTCGCGGATCGGATAGGCCAGGGCGGCCTGTTTGCTGATCAGTTCCTGGGCCTGGGCGTCATAGCTAAGCGGGCACTTGGTCAGTGGACACACCAGAATCTCGAGCAGTTTGGGGTCTAGGTCGTGGCCGGGATCAGCCATGGTTTTCTCCTCATGCCGTGCTGTTAATGCAGGGTCGCCCCGCCGTCGCCGTCATCGTGACTGATCGCCATCTCCAACAAGGTGGCCAGCACCTCGGCGCAGTGGGTGAGATCCGACGCCTCCAACAATGCCTGTTTCTCGCCGGCATCGAAAGGGCAGGTCATGGCGAGGGAGGTGACCAATTCCCCGGGCGCCATGTCCTTGATGGCATCCCAGTTGGCGTCGGCCTGGCGCACCGTGAGGTAACGCTCGAACAGATTGATCAGCCGCGAGGTATCGAGACCGGCCATGGCCGGCGCGTCGAGATCGCCGCGCCAGGGTGCGTAATCGGGCACCACCCGGCGGTAGCCGGACTGGAGCGGCAGTTCACGGGTGATATTGAACCGGCAGGTGCCGCAAAGGGTGATCAGATAGCGGCCGTCCGGGGTTTCGGAAAAGGAGATCATGCGCCCGGCACAGCCGGCATCGAACAGCGCCGGACCGGCGTCGGTGTCACCGTCGCCATTGGGCTGGATCATGCCGATCATGCGCCCGGCGCCCAGGCTGTCACGGGTCATGGCGAGGTAGCGCGGCTCGAAGATGTTGAGCGGCAGGATGCCATGGGGCAGCAACAGCACGCCTTCCAGCGGAAAGATCGGCAGGATCTCCGGCAACTCCTCGAATGTGGGTGCGAACGGTCCCCTGGCCATGTGGCCCTCTTGGTGAATGCGCGCGCGCTTTAAGAAAACAACATCGATGACAGGCGCCGGCGCCCGGACTGGGTCAACTCATCATCGGACCCGAAGGCCTCGAAGAATTTCAACAGCTGTATGCGCGCGGCGGACTCGTTCCAGGTTCGGTCGCGGCTGATGATCTCCAGCAATTCATCGACCGCGGCTTCGCGGTCATCGGCGGCATAGCGCGCCATGGCGAGATCGAACCGGGCTTGGCAGTCCTTGGGGTTGGCCGCCACCTTCTGGGCAAGTTCATCGGCGTTGCCGGCATTGTCGCGGGCATCGGCGAGCTCCAGCGCCGAACGCAGGCTCACCACCTCGGCGTGCTCGGCGAGCTCGTCGGAGAGGCCGTCGATGATTTCGCGGGCGGTGGCGGTTTCCCCCTCATCGAGATAGCACCGCGCCAGGCCGACGATGGCCTCCACATTGCCGGGCTCCAGGGTCAGGGCCTCGGAGAACAACTTGGTGGCCTCAGCGGAATCCTTGGTGCCAAGCGCGGCCTTGGCCTGCTCGATCAGCCCCGCCACCGGCGATGGCGGCTGGGCGCCGTCGGTGAGCTTGTCGATGAACTGCTTGAGCTCGCTTTCCGGCAAGACGCCGGCGAAGCCGTCGACCGGGCGGCCGTCCTTGAAGGCGAAGACGGCGGGGATCGACTGGATGCGGAGCTGCTGGGCGATGGCGGGATGTTCGTCGATGTTGATCTTGACCAGGCGCACGGCGCCGGCGGCCTCGGTCACCAGCTTTTCCAAGGCCGGGCCGAGCTGTTTGCAGGGCTCGCACCAGGGCGCCCAGAAATCGACGATCACCGGCGCCTCCTTCGAGGCCTCGATGACGTCGGCGGTGAAGGTGGCGGAGCCGCTGTCCTTGATCAGGGCGGGTGGCGGGGTCGGCATGGCGTCGGAAGTCGGGTCCATGTTCTCCTACTATCTTTTGGCAATCTTATGGCTTATGGCCAATTTTATGGCGGTTTGGCGTTGCCTTTGGCAACCAAGTCCTAAGCGATATATAGATGACATCGCCCGGGTTTAAAAGGAGGCAACGGGCTCCGATGATGGCGCGGCCCAGACCTCTAAGGCGCGTCAAGGGCGCCGCGGCAGCGGATTGGCACGCCGATTGGCCAGGGAAGCCTTGCAAACCGTCCCGCTTGATTTATGATCCGGCCATCACAGGGGCGCCCGCCAACACTCGGGCGCCACCGATCAAGCGGGCGTAGCTCAGGGGTAGAGCGCAACCTTGCCAAGGTTGAAGTCGAGGGTTCGAATCCCTTCGCCCGCTCCATTTTCCCATGAGTTATCGTCTGGCACGCTGCTGGATCATTTGAGCCGGCCGGCTCATTCAACGGACGAGATGATCCAGGACGAAACGCTGCCAATTGCCCTCGGGAGAGGCGCAAACAGCGCCGCTGGCCGGATGTTTCAAGGTGATGCCCTTAAAGCGCCACAGTTTCCGCCAGTTCATGATGTCCTTGAGGCCTATTTCGAAAAAGCGCCGCCGAAGTTTTCGTTCCACTATGCCGCGGCCGATGGTGCCATAGATGATTGCCGCGGCGGCAAGCGCGGCTACGCCGTAATAGGTTCCGGCAAACCACCAGATCACGCCAGCGACGACAATGAGGCCATAGAACCAGAGGTTGGAATCCGCATCAACGGCAACCGGCGAATCCATATGATCAAACCGTTTGGCCTCGACCACGATGGCGATTCACCCCTCACCGTTGGCGGCTTCAAGCATGTTGAGAAGGTTCGGTGTCTTCCATCTTTCATCCCGTGGTCACCCGCCACGCCGCCTGATCCGGAGACACCTTGGGGCGTGGCTCGGCCAGTCGGAATCCGGCGGGCAATCTACCCCCTAACGGTCGAATTTTGCAGCAATTGATGAGAGCCAACCAGCCCATTCCTTCGCCCGTACAGTCCAATTATAATTTTCATCGCAATAGGCCATCTGACGATCCAACAGCGTCTGGAAAGTTTCCGGCTCGGTCTGGGCCTTGCCGATAATCTCAATCGCCATCTTGGCAAAATCGGTGGCAAAGTGTGTCAGTGAATCATGCGGTTCCACCAGGAAGCCGAAATCCGCCGTGGTCTCGGGCAATGCGCCAAGGCGCGAAGTCAGGACCACACAGCCTGAGGCCATGGCCTCCATCACGGATATGCATGAAGTTTCGGCAAAGGTGTTGGGATAAGCGAGAATGTCAACATCGCGAAGAGTTTGGGCGAGTTCAGTTTGTGACATTGCACCGGTGAATTCGACGCCGTCGAGGGACCGGGCGAGTTGGTAGAGCACCTGGAAATCGTCCTCATCGCCGGATAACTGGTAGATGCCCATGTCGGAGATGACCTTGAGCACTGCCCCGGGAATCGCGGCGCGGATGGTTGGAAACGCCAGAAGCAGCACATCGAGGCCGCGAAAAGGGGTCGAAGTATAGGCCAGCACGGGCGGCCGGCCGTTGGCGAACCAGGGCTTGGCGGGAGTTGCTTCCTCGATGGCGGGCGAGATGGCATTGCGCAAGATACCGATGCGCTCGCGGTCTATCCCGAAACTGGCGATGTACTGGTCCCTCTGCCAGTCACTGATGAGCGCAAACGCGTCCCAGGCGTCTCGCTCGGCTTGCAGTTTGAGTTCCTCCACCCCAGGCTGATCTTCGGCATGCTGGCTCCATAACACCATAGGCACCTTGATCCCGGCGTCACGCATCACACGGCCGAAGGCGCTGTTGAGCACGATGATGAAATCATATGCGTTGAGGAACTCTGGGGCCTGACCAACCGTGGTGCCGACGCAGGCAACACCCCGGAATGTGCCTGGCTTCGAAACCCCGTTGATGAGAGCAACACTGTGGCCATCGGCGGCGAGCATGGCCGAGAGATAACAGAGCGCCGATTGGGACCCGCCCAAGGGACGTTGATAGGGCGTTTCCACGTTGTAATCCCACTCAATGAGATCAACGAAAGCTATTTTCATGGCTGATTTCTAAACGATTTTTTCATGTTAACAGCGTTTTCCCCACAACCATTCAAGGGTTGCCAGAATGTCGCCTCAATGGACGGGCCGGAGGTTATATGAGCGAGACGCCTGGTTCAACGGCGGCTTCGGCGCTCATGAAGTCGGCGGTATTCGCCGTTCCAAATACGCCGGAATTGTTGAGAAAACCCACTGTGATGTCCCAGGCCGTTTCTCAAAGGGACACAATAGTGCCCGTACTGCCGAGGTAACAGAAGTCGTCCTGACTCCCAGTGGCATCGAACCTAGCCACGAAGACATCTTCTTCACCGCCCGGGGCCGGTTCTACATTGTTCGAACCGGTTGTTGGTCCTTGCCAACATTATAGAGCTATCGAGAAGCGGGTAAGTCACTTAGGATGCGGCGCCTGGTCAGGCAAGGCAAGGCAATTCGTTGTCCAGGTTCATCAATGGAAAGAAGGAGTTAAGCTTGTTATCGCGAAAACAGATCCTGGTC